>NZ_CADFEH010000006.1:0-240372 GCF_902833155.1 Burkholderia sp. BCC1047
TCACCCGGGAAACCCTTGCCTTCGGCTAACTCTTCCCCTTGCCGGGCGAGTAGAGGACTTTCACCTCCAAGTAAGTGCGCCCTGCCGGGCGCACCCAATGAAAAAGCCCCGGCCAAAGCCGGGGCTCGATCGAACCCGATCCGCCCGACCGGCTTGCGCCGGCCGGGCTTTTTTCATTCAGTCGGCGTGCGCGTTCATGCGTGCGCTTCGCAGTGACGGCAGAAGATCAGCGCGCGCGACCGCGACACGGCTGCCTGCGCACCGCGCGCCGCGACGATCATTCCGACCTGGCCGAGATTGAAATCGCGCTCGACCATCAGCTGCGTGAGCCCGGCAAGCGCCAACACGACGGACGGGTGGTACAGGCTCGATTCAATCAGGGCTTTCATCATCGGCTCCATCTGGCAATGCGTGATTTGATGGAGTGGATTCTAGGGATCGGTCGCGTCCGGATAAACAGCGCGAATGCGAAGTCACTTGTCAGCGGCCGAGAACAATCGGCAGCGGCTTGCCGGATAAGGGCGAGCGGCGTGCGACAGCCCGGCGGGCCGCTTCACAAGCTAGGCGAGCGGCGTCTCGACGAAGGCCGGGAGCGCTTCCGCCCGCGCGGAATGCGCGGCGAGCGCCGGATAACGGGCCGGATCAATCCGCGCCAGTACCGGGTAGTCGGCCGCCATGAACTGCGTGAAGCGCCACGCCACCGCGACCGTCACGTCCGACTGCAGCAGCCGCGCACCGCCGAACCAGCCCTTGGTGGCCGCGACCAGCGGCTCCAGCGCGCCGTATGCGCCTTCGAGCTGGCTCAGCACGCGTTCGATCCACGGTTCGTGCTGCTTGTCCGACGGCCGCAGCGCCTGCTCGTAGACGACCTGCACGGTTTTCTCGGCGGCGGCCAACGCGAATCCGATCGGCACCAGCGCGCGCAGTCGGGCATCGACGGCGTCGGGCAGCAGGCGCCGCTCCGGCGCGGCGAGATGATCGAGATAGTCGACGATCAGCGACGAATCGATCAGCGTCGCGCCGCCGTCGGTCACGAGCGTCGGCGCCTTGACGACCGGGTTGACCGTCCTGAACTGGTCGATATGACGAAACACCGAGATCGACTCGTGTTCGAACGGCAGGTCGAGCAGCTTCGCCGAAATGGCGACGCGGCGCACGAACGGGGAATCCAGCATGCCGATCAGCTTCATCGCGAACGCTCCGCTTACGAGGATGGGACCGACGACTGTAGCAGCGTCGCGCGGCAGCGCCTAGCGCTTGACGCGCATCAGCCAGCCGCGCATCGGGCTCGCACTGCCCGCCCCCTGCGACCATAATGCAGATTCACGCTCCTTCCGCCCCAGGGTCCGCCATGTGGTACGCCGTCGTCGAGCAGCAGCGGGAATGGATGCGCGCATGGCGCGAGGCGACGCGGTACGCGTTCGATGCCTGGCCCGCGGCGTCGCTGCCGCATGCCGCGTCGTCGTGCTACGACGACCTGTTCGAACCGCTGCTCGGGCCGCAGGCCGCGCCGCCGGGCTTCGATCTCGCGTGGCCCGACGTCGGCGAGCAGGTGGTCGCGCACACGCCGTTTTGCGACTTGCGGCGCTTCGCGCACGCCGACGCGCGCCGCACCGTGCTGCTGTGCGCGCCGCTCGTCGGGCACGCGGCCGTGATGATGCGGGAAACCGCCGAAACGCTGCTCGCCGATGGCGACGTTTGCGTGACCGACTGGCGCAATGCGCGCGACGTGCCGCTCGCGGCAGGCCGTTTCGGGCTCGACGAGTACGTCGCGATGCTCGACGGCTTCGTCGACGCGCTCGAGCACGACGATCGGCCGCTGCACGTCGTCGCCGTGTGCCAGGCGACCGTGCCGGCGCTCGGCGCACTCGCGCTGCGGGCCGCGCGCGGCCTCGCGCCGCCCGCGAGCATCACGCTGATCGGCGGCCCGCTCGATGCGCGGCTGAACCCGAGCGCGCTCGGCGCCGCGGCGGCCGCCCATTCGCTCGACTGGTGCCGGCGCCACCTGATCGACATCGTGCCGCCCGGCTTCGCCGGACACGGCCGCCACGTGTTCCCGACCTATCTGCAACAGGGCGAGATCGCACTGCTGTATCCGCAACGCTTCCTGGCGCTGATCGAGACCTACGCGCTGGCCGCCTCCCGCTTCGACATGGCCGGGCTTGCCGACGCCCGGCGGGCGCTGCGCGAATACACCGCGCTGCTCGACATGCCGGCCGATTATTTTCTCGATACGGTCGACGTCGTGTTCCAGCGCATGCTGCTCGCGACCGGCGCGTGGCGCGTGCGTGGCCGGCGCGTCGATCCGGCCGCGTTGCGCGACGTCGCGCTGCTGACCGTCGAAGGCGCCCGCGACGCGGTCACGGGTGCCGGCCAGACGCATGCGGCGCTCGGCCTGTGCAGCGGCCTCTCGGCCGACGAACGTCATCGCGTCGACGTCGACGATTGCGATCACTACGGGCTGTTTACGGGGCCACGCTGGCACGGCAACGTCCATCCGGCGATGCAACGCGTGTTCGCGCTGGCGGAAGCCGGCCGACCGCGCCCGCGCCGGAACCGTCGGACGTGACGACGGGTCAGGGGCGCGCCGCGTCGAGCAGCGCGCGCACCTCGTCGTCGCTCGTCTGCTCGAAGCGCGCGTAGAACTGGCTGATCCCGAAGAGCCGCGCCGGCTGCGACACCGCGACGAATGCATCGGCCAGACCGTCGAACGCATGCGCCGCGCCCGCCGGCGCGACCGGCACCGCCGCGACGATGCGCGCCGGACGGCGCTCGCGCAGCGCCTGCAGCGCGACGCGCATCGATGCGCCGGTCGCGACACCGTCGTCGACGACGATCGCAATGCGTCCATCCACCGCCAGCGGCGGCGCCGCGCCGCGATACAGCGCCTCGCGGCGTTGCAGTTCGGTCGTCTCGCGCGCGATCACGTCGGCGAGTTGCGCATCCGATACGTCCATCGCGCGGATCACCGAACGCTGCAGATGGGTCGCGCCGCCCGTCGCGATCGCGCCCATCGCCAGCTCGGGGTCGAACGGCACGCCGAGCTTGCGCACAACCAGCACGTCGAGCGGCGCGCGCAGTGCGCACGCGACCGGATACGCGACGGGCACGCCGCCGCGCGGCAGCGCGAGCACGACGACGTCGGTTCGCCCCGCGTATTCGCGCAACGCGTCGGCCAGCTGGCGGCCGGCATCGGCGCGATCGGCAAAACTGCTTTCGGTCACGATCGGCTCCCTGCCGTTGCGCCGGGCGCGCGCAACCCGCGCCGACGCCTGTCAACGAGCATGGTTCATCGGTCGCGCCGATGCAAGCAGGGTCATACCGGTGCGCGACGCGCCGCGGGAAAGGGTCAGAGGCCGCCAGGGCCTGTTCACGCTAATAACGGGCTTGCGCTGGCCCCCAGAAGGGCCGAGCGCAAGGATTGCGACGAAGCGAATACTCGACGTATTCGCGAGGAGCATGACGCGGCGATCGGCCCTTCTGGGGGCCAGCCCCACGAATGCATTTTTCCAAACAGGGGAACGTGCCTTTCCGCCCGCATGGCGGCGTCGTGCGTCGCTTGTTTGGCACGGCCAAACGGCGCTCCTTACTCCTTGCCCTGCGGGCGGAAAGGCACGTTCGCAAGCCCGTTATTAGCGTGAACAGGCCCTAGCCTGCCGGTACAGCCGCCAGAACGACTGCGCGTAGGACTGCGCGAGTTCGGGCGCGCGCCGGAACACGTTCACCGTGTCGGCGTGCTCGGCCGCGCCGTCGGACAGCGTCGTCAGCGCGACGCTGTCGTCGACGATCGCGAAGCGCGACGCAGGGCCGCCGTGCCGCGAATCGATCGCGACGTCGATGCCTGCGGACTTCAGATAGCCGGCGCCGCTGTACCGGCCCGCGCGCGGCGAACGCACGAGCACGACGCGCACCTCGATCCCGCGCGCGCGGGCCGCCCGCAGCGCGCTCGCGACCGTCGGCGGCACCTGCGTATAGCCGGCCAGCAGCACGCGGCGCTGCGCCTGTTCGATCAGATCGACGGTCGCATCGGCCGCCGCGTTGTCATACGAAAAGTACGTGCCGACCGATGCGGCATCGGACGGAATCTGGCTGGCGTGGACGCTCGTCGCGCAGCAGAACGCGGCGAGCAAGAAGGCGGCTGGTCTCATGGCGGGCGCCATTGTAGCGACGCCAATTCGCGTGACAAGAGGCGGCTGCGACGCTGCTGCGCCGGCGCAACACACGGTGCGGAACAAGTGCCCGGCCGCCGTGTTTCGCGCCGTGTTTCGCGCCGTGTTTCGCGCCGTGTTTCGCGCCGTGTTTCGACCCGCCGATCAGCCGGCCGCGACGCGCGCGAGCCAACGCGTCACGCCGTCGACGGAACGGAAATCCGCGAGGCTGCGCGCGGGCAACGCGGGATACGCGCCGCCGGCCATCTCGGCCAGCGCGCGCCCGGGGCCGAGTTCGAGAAACGCGGTCGCGCCGGCCTCCACGCACGCGGCAAGACAGGACGCCCATTCGACCGGCTCCGCGATCTGCCGCGCGAGCTTGTCGAGGCCCGTGTCGACATCGAGCACGGTCGCGCCATCGATCCCCGAGAACAGCCGGGTGCCGGGCAACGGCCGGCGCACGCGCGTCGCGGCCAGCGTCGCGCGGAAGGCCGGCACGGCCGCCGCCAGCCGACGCGTATGCGACGCGATCCGCACGCAGACGGGCGCGACACGCAGCGCGCCGGCGCGCGCCGCGTCGTCGGCCACGGCATCGACGTCGGCGTGCCGCCCCGCAACCACGAACGCATCGCCGGGGTTCGCGATCGCGATGGCCGCGTCGCGACCGTCGCACAGCGGCGCCAGTTGCGCCCGCGTCAGGCCGCGCACGAACACCATCCGCTCGTCGCCGCCGCTCGCGGCATCCATCTCGCGTGCACGCGCATCGGCCAGATCGAGCGCATCGTGCGGGTCGATCATTCCCGCGACGCTCCACGAGCCGACCTCGCCGACGCTGTAGCCCGCGATGCAGCGCCGGCGTGGCCATACAGCGTCGAGCAGCGCGGCGGCCGCGAGCGCCTGGACCGTACAGAGGATCTGCGCGGCCCGGTTTTCCTGCAGCGCGTCGGGGCGGGCCTGTCGGACCCACGTGCGCGGATCGTCGCCGAGCAACCGGCCCGCATGCGCGAACAGGGCATCGGCCTGCGGCGCCGATCCGGTCAGGTCGAACATGTCGGCGCGCTGCGCGCCTTGCCCCGAGCACAGGATGGCCAGCGTCATCGCGCGTGCCCTTCGGCTTCGAGCGCATCGACGAACACGCTCATCGCGAGCAGGTCGGCCGCGCCGCCCGGACTCAGCCGGCGCGCGACGAACGCACGATGCGCGGCCGCCGCGCGCAGCCGCCAGTCGCGCGCCCGCACGCCGCCGCGCGCGACGAACGCACGGGCGGTCGCGCGGGCGTAATCGAGGCCGTCCTGCCCGCCCCGGTGCAGCAGATTCGTGTCGTCGAGCGCGGCGATCAGCGCGAAGCACGCGGCGACGCGCGCGGCTTCCGGGTCGCCCGGCAGGTCGCGCTGGGCGCGGCGCAGCGCGGGCAAGCCGATCGCGTAAACGGTCGGGAAGCCGTCGGCGGCCTCGCGCCGTGCACCGCCGACCCCGTAGCGGCGGCTCGCGCGCTCGCCGTGGCTGTCCGGCAAACGCGGACCGCCGAGGATATCGGTGCCCCAGCGGCGCGACACGAACGCGCCGAGTGTCGTCCCGGCCGGCATCGCGCCCGGTATCGTGCGCCGGCCGGCGGCCGCGCACAGCAGCCCGAGGCCAAAGATCGCGCCACGATGCGTATTGACGCCGCCGGTCGCGGCGAGCATCGCGTGCTCGGCCCGCAGGCCGATCTTGCGCAGCACGGCCATGTCGGCGTCGCGTGCGCCGGCGTCGGCGAGTTCCGCGAAGTACGGCCGCAGCACGGCGGCGCTGCGCGCGAACGTCGCGGCATCCATGTCCGCGTGACTGCCGGTGTCGACGTGACTGACGAGGCCCGGCTTCGGGTAGGTGTCGATCTCGAGCACGAGGCTGCGCTCGGCCAGCGCGGCGATGCGCTCGGCCTCGGACGGCGCCGCGACGCGGCAGGCAGCCGCGGCGTTCATTGCGCGCCCCCGATGAACGCATCGGCGCGCATCAATTCGACGGTAGTCGCGGTCTTCACCGCGACTTCGGGCAACCGCGCGTGCAGTTCGCGCCAGTTGGCGCCCGCGCCGTCGTCGCGCAGCAGTTCGCCGTCGATGCGCATCGGCGCGCGCGCATCGATCGTCGCGAGACCGTCGAGCAACGGCGCGAGCGACGCGGCGTCCGGCAGCGGGAACACGATGTCGAGATCGGACGATGCGCTCAGGTACGGCTCGCCGGTCAGCGCCTGCCAGGCGAGGCTGCCGAACACGCGGCCCTGCACGCCGCAGCGCGCGCCGAGCGCATCGAGCTCGCGCAGCGGCGCATGCCACGCGGCGGGCGCTCCGGAGAGTACGTCCGCCAACGCCGGCAGCGGGCCGACCGTCGCGAGCGCGTCGGCGGCCACGTTCAGCGCGACGCGCCGCTTGCCCGCCGACGGCGGCAGCGGCAGGCCGAGCGGCACGCGGCCGGCATCGGCTTCATCCGGCGACGCGCGACGCACGATCAGCGGCCAGCCGCGTTCGGCCCATGCGCGCACGAGCGGATCGCCCGCGAGCACGGGGTCGCGGGCGAAGGCCGCGCCCCACCCGGTCGCCGTCAGCGTGACGAGCGTGTGGCGGCGCAGCGGCAGCTCAGCGTGCGGCACGCGCAAGGGCCTCGACGCGGGCGGCGACGTCGGTCGCGACCGGCCGGCCGCGCGCCGCGCGCCGGTCGACGCCCTCGGCCGCCTTGCCGAACCATTCGCCGACTTGCGCGTCGAGCGCGCGGGACGGATCGAGCACGGCGTCGACGGCGCCCATCTTCACGAGGTTGTCGAGCCCCGGCGCGAACACCGGGGTCGAACGCGCCATCTCCTTCAGCACGTCGATCGGCAGCTTGGTCACGCGCGACATCGACGGCAGGTCCATCACCTCGGGCTCGGCGCCCGGCACCGCGAGCAGCGTGCGGGTCGCGAGCGCGGTCGCGATGAACGCGCCCGCGGCCGTGTGGCCGTACAGCACGCCGATCGTCCGGTGTCCGGCGAGATCCGCGTGCATCAGGCACTTCGCGAGATGCGACAGCCCCTCGTTCAGGCCGAGCAATTCGTCGCGCTTGCTCATCCGCTGGCTATCGCTGTCGACCAGCACGACGATCGGCGTGTCGCCGCCGCGCGCGACCGTGTCGAGCACGCGCGACGCGAGCGTCAGCGCCTCGTCGATGCCGAACGGCAGGCGATCGGTCACACCGATCACGTCGACGCGCGTGCCGGCCAGTTCCGCGTGGCCCGTCAGCAGGCCGCCGGTGCGCGCAATCGAATGGCCTTTGGGGAACAGCGAGGTCAGTACTTCATCGAGCGTCATGCTGCGGCTCCTGCAGTTGATCGGCGAGCTTCGCGAATGCTTCGTCTGGCATGCCGGGGATCGCTTCCGGCTCGTCGGTCCCGAGCATGCGCCATACATCGAGCGCGTCCTTGCAGCCGCCGAACCGTTCGACTCGCGCCTCGAGGCGCGCCTGTTCCGCGCGCAGCGTCGCCGCATTGAACGCCGGCGCGCGGCCGATCAGGTCGAGCGCGGCCGCGCGAAATGCGTCCGGCGTATCGGCCACGTACCGATCGGCACCGCCGATCAGGCGCCGGTGCTTGCCGCCCATCGTGCGCCAGATCAGCGCGCGATCCTTCGAGTCGAATTCCTCGACGCCGCGATTGGTCTCGATCACTTCAGGCCCCGACACGCTGATGCGCCCCTGCTCCGACACCGCGAGCGCCGAACAGCACGCGGCGAGCAACCCGCCGCCGCCATAGCAGCCCGCGCGCCCGCCGATCAGCCCGATCACCGGCACGCCGGCCGCACGCGCGTCGACGAGCGCACGCATGATCTCGGCAATCGCGAGCTCGCCCGCATTCGCTTCCTGCAGCCGCACGCCGCCCGTATCGAACAGGATCAGCACCGGCTTGCCTACCTCGCGCGCAGCGCGCAGCAACCCGGTGAGCTTCGCGCCGTGCACTTCGCCGAACGCGCCGCCCATGAAGCGGCCTTCCTGAGCGGCGACGAACACGGGCCGGCCGTCGAGCCGGCCGTGGCCGACCACCATCCCGTCGTCGAACTGCTGCGGCAGGCCGAACAGCGGCAAGTGCGGGCTCGTCACGCGCTCGGCCGGCCCGAGGAATTCGCTGAAACTGCCCGCGTCGAGCAGCCCGTCGATGCGCTGCCGCGCCGATGCTTCATACCAGCTCGCCGCATTCGCGACGAACGCCGGCGCGTCGTGGATCACGTCGCTCATCATGCGTCTCCCTCGATCGCGCGCACGGCCTGCGCGAGCCGCAGCGACACCATGTCGGGCCGCGCGCCGCCGTCGTTGATCGACAGTTTCAGGCCGCCCGGCGTGCGCCGTTCGACGAAATCCGACACGACCGCCTGCCACACCGCGCCGAACCCGACGGCCGCGGTGCGGATGTCGATCTCGCATTCGTTGCCCGGCAGCACGCGCTCGACGAGCACCTCGAGATTGCCGGACGCGACCACGCCGACGAGCGCCGCGGCTTGTTCGCCCTTCGCGCGTTCACGCGCGGTGAAGCGATAGTTCAACTGTTCCATGCCCTCTTCCTCACCAGTTGCGGAACCGGGCCGGCGGCGCATAGAGCCCGCCCGACCAGTGCACGAGATCCTTGATCGACCGCGCGGCGAGCCAGCGGCGGTCGGCGTCGAGCGGATCGATGCCGAGATCCTCCGGGCGGCGGATCACGCCGCGCTCGCGCAGCCGCTCGACCATCTTCCGGTCGCGGCCGCGGCCGACGTCCGTATAGCCGGCCACGCCGCGGATCGCATGCTCGCGTTCGTCCTTGTCGCGGCACATCAGCAGGTTCGCGATGCCCTCCTCGGTGACGATGTGCGTGACGTCGTCGCCATAGACCATGATCGGCGCGAGGTCGAGCTGCAGCTTGTCGGCGAGCTTCAGCGCATCGAGCTTCTCGACGAACATCGGCACGTTCTTGTCGCCGAACGTCTCGCCGATCTGCACGACCAGCTTGCGCCCGCGCCGCAGCGCCGCCGGCGTGTCGGGATCGGCCTCCGCGCCCGCCTTCAACCACGGTTCGCTCGGATGGCGCCGGCCGCGCGCGTCGCTGCCCATGTTCGGCGCGCCGCCGAAGCCGGCGATGCGCTCGGCGGTAACCGTCGACGAATGGCCGGACAGGTCGATCTGCAGCGTCGAGCCGATGAACATGTCGCACGCATAGAGGCCGGCCGTCTGACAGAACGCGCGGTTCGAGCGCAGCGACCCGTCGGGGCCCGTGAACCACACGTCGGAGCGCGCGCGGATGTAGTCGTCCATCCCGACTTCGGAGCCGAAGCAGTGGATCTGCTCGACCCAGCCCGATTCGATCGCGGGAATCAGCGTCGGATGCGGATTGAGCGCCCAGTGCGTGCAGACCTTGCCCTTCAGCCCGAGCTTCGCGCCGTAGGTGGGTAGCAGCAGCTCGATCGCAGCCGTGTTGAAGCCGATCCCGTGGTTCAGGCGCTTGATCCCATACGGCTCGTAGATGCCCTTGATCGCGAGCATCGCGGTGAGGATCTGCGTCTCGGTGATCGCGGCTGGATCGCGCGTGAACAGCGGCTCGACGTAGAACGGCCGGCCGGCCTCGACGACGAAATGCACGCGATCGCCCGGGATGTCGACGCGCGGCACCTTGTCGACGATGCGGTCGACCTGCGCGATCACGATGCCGTCCTTGAACGCGGTGGCTTCGACGACGGTCGGCGTGTCCTCCGTGTTCGGGCCGGTGTACAGGTTGCCGTCGGCGTCGGCGCTCACGGCCGCGATCAGCGCGACCTGCGGCGTGAGGTCGATGAAGTAGCGGGCGAACAGCTCGAGATAAGTATGCACCGCGCCGAGCGCGATCTTGCCGCCGAACAGCAGCTTCGCGATGCGCTGCGACTGCGGGCCCGAATACGCGAAGTCGAGACGCGTCGCGATGCCGCGCTCGAACACGTCGAGGTGCTCGGGCAGCACGACGCCCGACTGCACCATGTGCAGGTCGTGGATCTTCGCGCTGTCGACGTCGGCGAGCGCGGTGGCGAGCAGATCGGCCTGCTTCTGGTTGTCGCCTTCGAGGCACACGCGGTCGCCGGGCCGCAGCACCGCTTCGAGCAACGCGACGGTGTCGCGCGCGTCGACCCGCTTGCCCTGCGCGTACGCCGCGCCGGCCGCGACGCGTGCATCGCGCGCCTGCCGCGCGTGATTCCATCCGGTCATGAACAGTTCTCCGCTTCGAGGGTTCAGCGGCATTCTAAGCCTGGCGCCGCCGCCGATTGATGATGTTGCAGAATGCGACTCAGAGGACGCCGCGATGGATGCGGCCCGCACGCGGGCCGCGTCGCATCGCCCTACGCGCCGACCAGCGCGCGCGTCGTGAAGAACAGCAGCGACGGCCCGAGCAGGCAGCCGACGCCGGTATGGAACGTCGCGACCAGCGCGCCGTACGGCACGAGCCGGCGGTCGGTCGCGGCAAGGCCCGCGCTCACCCCGCTGACGGTGCCGGCCAGCCCGCCGAAGATCATCGCGGAACGCGGCGTCTTCAGCCCCATGAAGTTGGCCGCGACCGGCGTGCCGACCATCACGATGATCGCCTTCACGAGCCCCGTCGCGATGCTGAGCGCGATCACGTCGGAGCTCGCGCCGATCGCCGCGCCCGTGACGGGCCCGACGATGTAGGTGACGGCGCCGGCCCCGATCGTCGTCATGCTGACCGCGTCGGTATAGCCGAACGCGCGCGCGACGCACGCGCCGACGATGAACGGCAGCACGGTGCCGAGCAGCAGCGACACGACGCCGACGAGCCCGGCCTTGCGCGCCTCGGTCGGCTGCACTTCGAACGCGGTCGCGACGATCGCGAAATCGCGCAGCATCGCGCCGCCCATCAGGCCGATGCCGGCGAACAGCTTGACGTCGGCCAGCCCCTTCTCGCCACCGGTGAACGCGCCGCCGACGTAGGCGAGCACGAGGCCGATCACGATCGCGATCGCCGAGCCGTGCACGCGGCCGAACGTGAGCTTGCGCGACGCGATCGAAGACAGCCACATGATCAGGCCGACCAGCGCGAACGACGCGACGAGCCCGTTGTGGGCGACGGTTTTTTCGAGCATCTGCAGCATGGCGGCCTCCGTTACTGTTCTTCGAATTGCGGCACGCCCGCGAAGGCCGTGTCGTCGCGGCCCGTGCGCGCGAGTACCGCGATGCAGCATGCGCAGATCGCGACCGCGCCGACCGCGGCCAGCAGCGCGACCGGCCCACCCTTCAGCGCGGCGACGACGTTCTGGTTCGCGGCCATCGCGACGACGACCGGGATGTACATCGCGCCCCAGAAACCGACGCCCGCCTCGGTCTCCTTCGGCAGCCAGCCTCGCCGGTGCAGCCACAGGCGCAGGCAGATCAGCAGCAGCATCGCGATGCCGACGCCGCCGACGTTCGTTTTCACGCCGATCGCGCTGCCGAGCAGGTCGCCGAGGAACAGTCCGGCCAGGTGGCAGAACGCCAGCAGCGCGGTTCCGTAGATGATCATGAGTCGTCTCCAGTCTCTTCGTGACGGGCGCCTGACGCGTGCGGGAGCCAGGCCCGCACGCCGATCCCGGGCGGACTGTCTGTCTCCTGCGGCGGGGCGCCGCGGCCCGGCGGCTCGTCGTGCGAGCGCGTTCTCGGGGTCGATGGGATGATGCGGGTTCGGGCCGGACGCCGGATGGCTTAGACTGATCGATGCAGCCGGCGGCGCGACACGGGCTACGCGTCCGGTGCCCCTCGTTCGCGGAGGCCGCACTGGCGCGTGATCCGATACTAGCGCCGCAAAATCCGGCCATTTATGAAGTTGTCGAAACCGATTCAGTGGATTTAGCAATGCGTCCGTTACCGCCCGAATTGCTGCGCAGCTTCGTCGCCGTCGCCCAGTCCGGCAGCTTCACCGCCGCGTCCGAGCGCGTGAACCTGTCGCAGTCGACCGTCAGCCAGCATATCCGCCGGCTCGAGGAGCTGCTCGACCGGCCGCTGTTCGAGCGCGACACGCGCAACGTGCACCTGTCGCAGCACGGCGACGCGCTGTTCCGCTACGCGGTGCGCATCCTCGAACTGATGGACGAGGCCGTCACGTCGGTCTGCGGGCCGCCGCTGTCGGGCAAGGTGCGGCTCGCGATGTCGGAGGATTTCGCGTCGGCGCACCTGACGGCCGCGCTCGCGAGCTTCGTGCAGCGCAACCCGGACGTCGAGCTCGCGATCTCGACCGGGCTGTCGGGCGACCTGTTCGACGCGCTCGACGAGGGCCGGCACGATCTCGTGTTCGCGAAGCGCATCGCCGGCAGCCGGCGCGGCCGCGTGATCCGCAGCGAACCGCTGTACTGGTGCACCGGCCCCGATTCGCGGATCACCGGCCACGAGGCCGTGCTGCCGCTCGCGATGCATCCGGAGCCGAGCGTGTCGCGCCGCCGCGTGCTCGAATCGCTCGAGGCCGTCGGGCGGCCGTACCGGATCGCCGTCGTGAGCAGCAGCATCGCGGTGCTGCGGGCGGCCGCGAGCGCGGGGCTCGGCGTCAGCGCGTTCGCCGGCTACGTGATCCCGGCCGGGCTCGCGCGGCTCGACGCAGGGCTGCCGGAACTCGGCGAACTCGAATACGTGATCGATCGCCCGGCGGCCGCGTCGCGCTCGACGCTCGCGCTCGAAGCCACGCTGATCACGGCGGCGGCCGAGTTGTAACGGCACGGCGGGCACCGCACGCGGGCGCGGTCGCATCCAGCGGCACCTGACAGCTTTGCCCGGAACGCGTCATCGTCCGCGCAGCACCCGCTCGCGACAATGGGCTCCATCCGAACGCACCGCGCATCGCCGCGCGCGTCCGGTACCCCGTCCCATTGATCGGAGCCCGCCATGAAGAACGTCCTGCGATTCGCCGTCGCGACCGCTGCAGCCGCCTGGCTGTCCCCCGCCTTTGCCCAGACCGACGCGTCGGCCCCCGCACAACAAGGCCTGACGCGCGCGGAAGTCATCGACCAGCTCAAGCAGGCCTATCTCGACGGCGAACTGCCGACCAACGACGGCAACTACCCGCCGAACGCCGCGACCCGTGCGCGCAACCGCGAACTCGTGCAGGCCGTGAGCCCCACGTGGCTGGCTCACACGCCGCCCGCCGCACAAGCGACATCGCAGCAGTGACCGTCGCCCCCGCTGCGCATAATCAGATCAGGATCAGGGCAGGAAGCTGCGGCGCCGCGCGTCGATCAGCTCGACGAGCAACCGGTCGCGCTCCGCCGCCAGTTCCTGCATCGAGCGCTCGCCCTGGATCGCGCGCAGCTCGTCGGTCAGCTTGCGATCGACTTCCGGATCGAACGACGGCGTGCCGAGGTCGTCCCACCAGCTCGTGATCGGCCCCGACAGGTGTTCGAGGAAATGCGCGATCCCGCCCGCGCCGCCGCCGAGGTGATAGGTCAGGCACTGCCCCATTAGCCCCCAGCGCAGGCCGGGGCCCCACGCGACGGCCTTGTCCGCATCGGCGACGCTCACGACGCCTTCGCCGACGAGGTGATACACCTCGCGGAACAGCGCGGCCGCGAGCCGGTTCGCGACGTGGCCGGTCATCTCCTTGTTCAGCACGATCGTCTGCTTGCCGAGCGCATCGTAGAACTGCTTCGCGCGCGCGATCACGTCCTGGCCGGTCGCGTCGCCGCCGACCAGTTCGACGAGCGGAATCAAGTGTGGCGGATTGAACGGATGCGCGATCAGGCAGCGCTCCGGATGCTTCGCGCACGCGCTCTGGATCTCGGACATCTTCAGGCCCGACGAGCTCGACGCGATCGGCACGTGCGCGGGCAGCACGTCGTCCATCTGGCGGTAAAGCGCGCGCTTCAGGTCGAGCCGCTCGGGGCCGTTCTCCTGCACGAAGTCGACGCCATCCAGCGCGCGCACGAGATCGGCGTCGAACGACAGCCGCGCGGAAAGTTCGTCGGCCCGCTCGCCGAGGAAGGCGGCGAGCGCGTCGCGCAGCCGCGCGTCGGCTTGCGGCGCCGGGTCGGTCGCGACGACGTCGAAGCCTTGCGTCAGGTAGAACGCGGCCCAGCTCGCGCCGATCACGCCGGCGCCGACGATCGCGATACGTCGAATGTCCATGGTTGTCCCGTGTGGTTGGTCTGCGGATATGTCGCGGCGATTGTCGCATCGAATCCCCTGCGCACGCGTCGACGCCGATTGCAAATTCCCTCTTGAAATGCGCGGCGGCGGCCACTAATTAAGCGTCGGCTGGCAGTGCCGCATGCAACGCACCGCCCCCGTTATCGACCCCGTGGAGCCACCCGTCGCGCCCGCCCCAGGCGTCGCGCCGTCGCGTCTCCCGCGTTCCCTGTTCAGGAGGACCAACATGAGCGGTATCCATCACGGCTACGACTTGTTCGACGAATTCGCCCGCGTGCAGCGGCAGATGGCGAGCCTGCTCGGCGAACGGCCGTCCGGCATCCGTGCGGGGCGCGCCGGCGCGTTTCCCGCGCTCAACGTCGGCGCCACCGACGACGCGATCGAAATCGTCGCGTTCGCGCCCGGCATGGCCGCGGCCGACTTCGACGTGTCGATCGACAAGGACCTGCTGACGATCAGCGGCGAGCGCAAACCGGCGCCGCGCACGGAAGGCGACGACGTGCGCACGTATGCGCAGGAGCGCTTTCACGGCGCGTTCCGCCGCGTGGTCGAACTGCCGCGCGACGCGGACCCCGAGCAGGTCAGCGCCCGCTACGAGAACGGCTGCCTGCTGATTCGCGTCGGCCGGCGCGAAGCATCGAAGCCGCGCGCGATCACCATTCAGTAATCTTCAGGATACCGACATGAACACGAACCCGACCCTGGCCGAACGCCACCCGAGCACCGTTCACGCTGCCGCCGCCGAAGCCGCGCGCCGGCCCGCGATCACCCCGTCCGTCGACATCGTCGAGGACGCGCGCGGCGTCACGCTGCGGGCCGACCTGCCCGGCGTGCCGCGCGAGAACCTCGACGTGAAGGTGCACGACACGACGCTGACGATCGAAGCCGCGACGCAACTCGACACGCCGGCCGACCTGCGCGTGCGACACGCGGAAGTGCGCGCGACGCGCTATGCACGGTCGTTCGTGCTGAGCGCCGATCTCGACACGTCGCGAATCGACGCGAACCTGCGCGACGGCGTGCTGACGCTGACGATCCCGCGCCGCGAGGAAACGCGCCCGCGCCGCATCGACGTGACGGCCGGCAATGCGTAAGGGTCGACGCGTGTGCTGACGCGACGCGCATGAAAATGCCCCGCTCCGGCGTGATGCCGGGCGGGGCTTTTTTGCATCGGGCCGTGCGCGCTCAAACGCACGGACTTCAGATTCAATCGAAATCGAACAGGTCGAACACCGACTTCTTGCGGCGCCGGCCGTCGTGCCGGTATCGATCGTCGTGCGAGCGGCCGTCGCGGCCCCAGCCGTCGTCGCGCTCGCGCGGCGCGTGCGCGTCGTGCTGCGCCGGCACGGCATCGCGGCGGGCCGGCGCGTCGCCGGTCTCGCGTGCGATCAGCTTGTCGAGCTCGCCGCGATCGAGCCACACGCCGCGGCAGGTCGGACAGTAGTCGATCTCGATCGACTGGCGCTCGGCCATCAGCAGGTCGGGCGTCTTGCAGACAGGACATTTCATCGCGTTTCTCCTTTCCGTGCGAATTTCATCCGGATTCCGTACGAGGCGCGCGAACCGGCCGCCGCGGCGGCCGGCATCCCGCGCGCCGGCTCAGTCGCGCGCCACGTGCGCCGCACGCTTCGCCTTCGCGCGCCGCGCCAGCATGTTCATGCCCTCGACGAACGCCGAGAACGCCATCGCCGCATAGATGTACCCCTTCGGCACGTGCGAACCGAACCCTTCGGCGATCAGCGTCATGCCGATCACGACCAGGAACGACAGCGCGAGCATCACGATCGTCGGGTTGCGGTCGATGAAACGCGCGAGCGGCTGCGCGGCGAACAGCATCACGCTCACGGCGACGATCACGGCGACGAACATGATCGGAACGTGCTCGGTCATGCCGATCGCGGTCACGATGCTGTCGATCGAGAACACGATGTCGAGCATCACGATCTGGCCGATCGCGGCCCACATCGTCAGGCCGGCCGCGCCCGCGGCGCCGCCCGCGCCGTCACCGTCGTGCGACACGTGGTGATGGATCTCGGTGGTCGCCTTCCACACGAGGAACAGGCCGCCCGACAGCAGGATCATGTCGCGCCACGAGAACGCATGATCGAACAGCGTGAACACGGGTTCGGTCAGGCTCGCGATCCACGCGACGCTGCCGAGCAGCGCGAGGCGCATCACCAGCGCGAGCGCGATGCCGAGGCGCTGCGTGCGGGCGCGCTGCGCTTCGGGCAGCTTGTTGCTGAGGATGGAGATGAAGATCAGGTTGTCGATGCCGAGCACGACTTCCATCACGACGAGCGTCAGGAGCGCGGCCCAGACGGCGGGGTCGGTGGCAAGCGTCAGCAGGTAGTCCATGGGATGGGCCGATACGAAAGTGGAAAGCCCGATGATATGCCGCCCCGCACTTCGAAAAAATCAGCGAGAATCTGACTTTGGGTTCGGTTTTTTCGATATATCGCGCGCCGATGCTGAATTTTCGCCATCTGTACTATTTCTGGGTCGTCGTGAAGGAAGGCGGCTTCGCGCGCGCGGCCGGCCGGCTGGACATGGCCGTGCAGACGATCAGCGCGCAGGTGCGCGAGCTGGAGAAAGCGCTCGGCCACCAGTTGCTGCGCCCCGCCGGGCGCGGGGTCGCGATGACCGACGCCGGGCAGGCCGCCTTTGCGCGCGCGGAAATCATCTTCGAGATGGGCCGGCTGATCCCCGACGACGTGCGCGCGGCGGCCAGCCAGCCGACCGTGCGGCTCGCGGTCGGCCTCGCGGACGGCATCTCCAAGCTCGCCGCGCACGCAATCCTGGCCCCGGTGCTCGACACGCCCACGCTGCGGCTGCTGTGCCACGAAGGCGAGCACGACGCGCTGCTCGCGGAACTCGCGCTGCATCACCTGGATCTCGTGCTGGCCGGCCAAGGCGCGCCATCGGGGTCGAATCTGCGCGTGACGAGCGAGCGGCTCGTCGCGTCGCCGGTCGACTGGTACGGGCCCGCGGCGCTCGTCACGCCGGCCGCGCGGCAGCGCTTTCCGCACTGCCTCACCGACCTGCCGGTGCTGCTGCCGACCGCGCATTCGGCGTTGCGCGCGCGTCTCGACCTGTGGCTGGAAAGCGAGCGGATCGTGCCGCGCGTGGCCGGCGAGTTCGAGGACAGCGCGCTGATGGCCGTATTCGCCGCGCGCGGCCTCGGCGTGTTCCCGCTGAGCGAACTCGGCGCGAACGATGCGTCGCTGCTGCGTGGGCTCAGGCGGCTCGGGCGCGCGGGCGACGTGACCGAGGAGATCCACGCGATCCGCTCGCGGCGCGGCGAACACCATCCGCTGACGGCGCAATTGCTGGCCGCGGCGCGCGGCGCGTCGGCCGACTGAAGCGAGCGCGACATCAAACGAAACTATAATGTCGCCCCGGCCATACGAGATGTGCGCGCGCGTCAATCCGGGCACTCCCTTTGCGCCGCCTCTCGCCGAGCCTTCTGAAAGACGCCATGCACAACCGATTTCGCCTGTTTTCCGTTTCGTGCGCGCTCGCGGCCGCGACCGTGCTGGCGGCATGCTCGTCGCCGCCCAAGCCGATCTACCAGCAGGAACAGTTCGACGCGACCAGCAGCCCGTATGCGCATACGTTCCACTCGAAATCCGACGCGGCCTGCGAGGCCGCCCGGCGCGCGCTGCTGAGCCAGGGCTACGTGGTGTCGTCGTCGCGCAACGACGCGGTCGATGGCAGCAAGAATTTCCAGCCGAGCAACGACATGCACGTCGTGATCGAGTTTCACGTCGTGTGCGCGGACGCGACGGCGGACGGCGCGTCGAGCATCGCGTACGTGAACGCGGTGCAGGACCGCTATACGCTGAAGAAATCGAATACGTCGGCCAGCGTGGGCTTGAGCGTGTTCGGCTCACTGTCGCTGCCGATCGGGTCGAGCGACGACGCGCTCGTCAAGACCGCGAGCGAGACGATTCCCGCCGGCGTGTTCTATGAGCGCTTCTTCACGCTCGTCGACCATTTCCTGAAGATCGACCCGGCGCGCCGCGACCGCGCGACCGTGAAGGCCGCGGAGAAGGAGCCCGTCGCGCCACTGCCCGAGCCCGCGCCGACGCCGCAGGGCGAACCGATGAAGATGACGACGCCGGTCGTACCGACGCCGCCCGCGGCGCCGGTGCCGCTGTCGGCGACGGGTGTCGCGCCGGGGTCGGGCGCGAATGCCGTGCCGGCCGCGGCATCGGCCGTCGCGGCGCCGGCTTCGGGGACGGCACCCGCGGCCGCTTCTGCGCCTGCGCCGGCTTCGGCTGCCGGCCCGGCGCCTGCATCGACCCCCGCTCCCGCTTCGTCTGCTGCGCCAGCTTCGGCGCCTAAGCCGGGTTCCGGTCCGGCACCCGCGCCGGCACCTTCGTCGACCTCCGGTTCGACGGCCGCGCCGGTTTCCCCGCCCCCGGCTCTTTCGGAGCCGCCAACAGCCGCGGCCACCGCTACGCCGTCGTCGTCCTCGGCCGCGCCTTCGTCAGCGGCATCCACGTCCGCATCGGCATCGGCGCCGTCAAGCGGATCGCCTGCGCCGGCTACCGCCAACCCGGTCGCATCGTCCACGCCGTCCGGCGCGAGCGCACCCATCGCGAATTGATCGCGCTCCCGTATCGACGCGGCGCGACGACACGCCCCCCCTTCCGCAACGTTCCTGAAGTCGTTTCCGCCCATCCGGCCGTGCGCCGACCGCGCATGGTCGCGCGGGATTGACGGTAAGGCAACGTCGACGCGTGGCGGTCCGCCATGCACGCGCCAGACCCGCCGTCACCGCGCGCGACAATCGCCAGCAATCCGCCGTCTCGCGAGTGCGCTGCTCACCCGCGCACTCGCCTACCGCAACGTCGCGCGCAGCGTCTGCAGATCCTCGGCGGTCGTGGCCACCCCGCCGCAGACGATCACGGCGATATCCGCGGCCGACGCGAGCACCGGCACCGGCCGCTCCAGCGCGGCCAACGCCGCGCCGCACGCGGGCTCGACGACGATCCTGTGTTCGTCGAGAAACCGCAGCGACGCCGCCACCGCGTCGGCGTCGGACACGACGACCGGATGGATCGCGTGGCGTGTCGCCCATTCGACCGCCGCGTCGCACGGCCGCTTCGCGCCGAGCGTCGTCGCGATGCTCGAGATGGCCGCCAGTTCGACCGGACGCCCCTGCGCGACCGAGCGCGCATAGCAGTCGGCGCCTTCTGTCTCGGCCGCGACGACCGGCACGTCGTGCCAGCCGTTGCGCGCCAGCCCTTCCAGCACGCCACACAGCAGACCGCCGCCGCCCACAGCAAGCACGACCGCGTCCGGCTTCGGGCCGGCCGCCGCCATCTCGTCGATCATCGTCGCGTGGCCCTGCCACAGCACGCGATCGTCGAACGGATGCACGAACGCGTCGTGCGCGTCGAGCGCCGACTGCGCGAACGCGTTCGCCTCGGCCCAGCTCGCGCCGTGCACGACGAGTTCCGCGCCTTCGACGCGGATCAACTCGCGCGCCCGCGCCGACGTGCTTTCCGGCACGACGACGCGCACCGGCACGCCGAGCTCGCGGCCGCAGTACGCGACCGCGATGCCCGCGTTGCCGCCCGACGACGACACGAATCGCCGCGCGCCGGCGGCGTGCCGTGCCTCGCAGACGGCGCCGATGCCGCGCAGCTTGAACGAACCCGACGGCTGCAACGCCTCGAGCTTCAGCCGGATGGTCGTGCCGAGCCGGCGGGATGCGATCGGCGAGCGGATATAAGGAGTCGGGATATGAAGCGGCATGGGGCGGAACGCAATGAGGACGGAGGAAACGCACACGACGCGCGACGACGCGCATGCGGCAATGACGGTCATCGTACGGCAGGCCCGCCATGCTTTCCAATACCATCGAATGGCGTTTGCTATGCTTCACAGGCATATCCATACATCAGACCCGACACCGCATGCGCCAGATCGAACTGCGTCACCTGCGCTACTTCGTCGCCGTCGCCCAGGCCGGCAGCGTGATGGCCGGCGCCCGTGCGGCCGGCATCGTCCAACCCGCGCTGTCGCGACAGATCCGCGAACTCGAGGACGCGATCGGCACGCCGCTGCTGATTCGTCGCGCGACGGGCGTCACGCTCACGGCGGCCGGCACGAGCTTCCTGCACGATGCAACGGGCCTGCTCGCGATGCTGCAGGACAGCCGCGAGCGCGCGTTGCGCAGCGCGGCCGGCCAGCTCGGCGAACTGCGGCTCGGCGCGCTGCCGAACTGCCTGCCGTTGCCGGTCGTCGCGAAGGTCCTCAAGGCGTTTCGCGATGCGTGCCCGGACGTGAAACTGTCGATCGCGCCGATGCTGTCGGCCGAACAGGCGAGCGCGCTGATGCGCGGCCAGCTCGACGCCGGGATCATGGCGTGGCGTCGCGAGGAAGCGCCGCACCTGACGGGCGTGCGGCTGCTGAGCGACCGCTTCGTGCTCGCGATGCCCGCGCCGCCGGGCGGCCGCTTCGTCGCGCCGCGCACGCTGGCCGACGTCGCGAACGAGCCGTTCGTCTGGTTCGATGCGCAGCGCTCCGCCGCGCACCACCGGTTCCTGATGACGCAGTGCGAGCAGGCCGGCTTCACGCCGCGCATCGCGCAGGTCGGCAGCGACATCCCGACGCTGATCGGCCTCGTCGCGGCCGGCATGGGCTGCGCGTTCGTGCCGGAAAGCGCGTCGCCGACCTGCCCGCGCACGGTCCGGCTCGTCGCGCTCGACGAACTCGCGAGCCGCTTCGACATCGAGTTCGTGTTCGACGGCGCGGCGGCCCCGTCGCCCGTCGTCGCGCGGTTTCTCGCGGCGGTCCGCGACGCGGCCGGCGAACCGGGCTGAACGTACGCCAGATGCTTCGCCGCGCGATCGGGCGATGCGACTTGCAGCGCCGGCCGCTGGACGGAATCGCCATTCCGCGATCTCGTCGTTTTCGCGGTTTTCGCGCACTAAACGACACCGCCGTGCCACCGAAAAATCTTTCAGAACACCGACGGACGGCGTCACGACGCCGCTATTTTCAAATTGACACCAAAAACGGCCGTTTAACGCCGATTCGAATCGTCCTGGCCCGAAATATACTGCCCGCGCATCCCATTCCTCGTGCCAAAGAGAGGATGCGTTTCCGCCCCGGCCACGGACCCCCTGTGGTCGGGGCTTTTTTCCTGTTGCGCGTCGCGTCACGCCCCACACGCCACCCCCGCGCCGCATTGTTGACATGAAATCAAGATAATTTCGTCCGGATGCGGCTTTTTCCGCAAAAGTAATGCAGGCACACTTCGGGCTGTCCTCAATGGCTTCATGCCGTTGTCCCCCGCTTACAGGAGCCCGCCGCATGAACCCCACGACTTCCTCTCCGTCCCGCCCGGGCGGCAGCGCCGCGCTGCCGCTGCTGGCGCTCGCCGCCGGCGCGTTCGGCATCGGCACCACCGAGTTCTCGCCGATGGGCCTGCTGCCCGTGATCGCCGACGGCGTGCACGTGTCGATTCCGCAAGCCGGCATGCTGATCAGCGCGTATGCGATCGGCGTGATGGTCGGCGCGCCGCTGATGACGCTGCTGCTCGCGCGCTGGTCGCGCCGCTCCGCGCTGATCGCGCTGATGTCGATCTTCACGATCGGCAACCTGCTGTCGGCCGCCGCACCGGACTACACGACGCTGCTGCTCGCCCGCCTCGTGACGAGCCTCAACCACGGCGCGTTCTTCGGGCTCGGCTCGGTGGTCGCGGCGAGCCTCGTGCCGCGCGACAAGCAGGCCAGCGCCGTCGCGACGATGTTCATGGGCCTCACGATCGCGAACGTCGGCGGCGTGCCGGCCGCGACCTGGCTCGGCCAGATGATCGGCTGGCGCATGTCGTTCGCGGCGACCGCGGGCCTCGGCCTGGTCGCGATCGCCGGCCTGTTCGCCGCGCTGCCGAAGGGCGAAGCCGGCAAGATGCCGGACCTGCGCGCCGAACTCTCCGTGCTCACGCGCCCGGTCGTGCTCGGCGCGCTCGCGACGACGGTGCTCGGCGCCGGCGCGATGTTTACGCTCTATACGTATGTCGCACCGACGCTCGAACACCTGACGGGCGCCACGCCCGGCTTCGTGACCGCGATGCTCGTGCTGATCGGCGTCGGCTTCTCGATCGGCAACATCGCGGGCGGGCGCCTCGCCGACCGCTCGCTCGACGGCACGCTGATCGGCTTCCTGTTGCTGCTGATCGCGACGATGGCCGCGTTCCCGCTGCTCGCCGCGACCCACGCGGGCGCCGCCGTCACGCTGCTGGTCTGGGGGACCGCGACGTTCGCGGTCGTGCCGCCGCTGCAGATGCGCGTGATGCGCGCGGCCCATGAAGCGCCGGGCCTCGCGTCGGCCGTCAACATCGGCGCGTTCAACCTCGGCAACGCGGTCGGCGCCGCCGCCGGCGGTGCGGCGATCTCGGCCGGGTTCGGCTACGCGGCGGTGCCGCTCGTCGGCGCGCTGATCGCCGCCGCCGGGCTCGCCCTCGTCATGCTGCAGGTCACGCAGCGCCGCCGCTCGCCAGCCGCCGCGAATTCGTAAGCGCGGGCACGTCGGGACTGCCGGGAACCCGCTCGCTTTTTTACGGCCGCGCCATGCGGCCGTTGTCATTTCCAGCGTGCGGTCCGGTTCCGACGGCCCCGGTCAGCGCCCCGCGGCGAACCCGCCGAAGAACGCGCGCGCGTTCGCGTCGAGACTCTCGAGGTGATAGCCGCCTTCCTGCACGATCACCGTCGGCAACCCGAGCGCGCCGATCGCGCGGCCGAGCCGGCCGAACCCGTCGGTCGTGACCGCGACCTGCGATTGCGGATCGTCCTTGTAGATGTCGAAGCCGAGCGCGAGCACGAGCGCATCGGGCTGGAACCGCGCGAGCGCGCGCAGCGCGTCGTCGAGCCGCTGGAAGAACGTCGACTCCGGCGCACCGTGCGGCATCGGCAGGTTGAGGTTGAAGCCGTCGCCGGCCCCAGCGCCCGTCTCTTCCTCGTAGCCCGCGACGACCGGGTAGAAGTTGGTCGGGTCGCCGTGAATCGATACGTACAGCACATCGTCGCGGCCGTAGAAAATCTCCTGCACGCCCTGCCCGTGATGCATGTCGGTATCGAGGATCGCGACGCGGCGATGGCGGCCGAGCAGCGCCTGCGCGGCGATCGCCGCGTTGTTCAGGTAGCAGAAGCCGCCCGCCGCGTCGCGGCGCGCATGATGGCCGGGCGGCCGGCACAGCGCGTAGGCTTCGCGTGCGCCGTCGTTGACGTCGGCCGCCGCGGCCAGCGCGCCCTGCGCGGACCAGTACGCCGCGCGCCACGTGTTCGCGCCCACCGGGCAACTGCCGTCGGCGAGATAGCGCGCGGCCTTCGCGAGCACGCCGCGCAACGGGTTCGGATCGCGCACGAACACGTTCGACATCACTTCGTCGCCCCAGTCGTCGGGCATCTGCTTCCAGTCGCGGTGCGCATCCTCGAGAAAGCGCAGGTAGTTCATGTCGTGCACGGCCGCGATCGGCGCGGTGCCGCGGTCGGCCGGCTCGCGCACGTCGAAGTCGAGCGACCGGACGGCCGCGACGAGCCGCGCCGCGCGCTCGGGCACTTCCTGCGGCTCGCGCATCTGGCCGCGCGACAGGTAGCTGCGCGGATGGTGCAGCAGTTGTTCGGGATGGAAATAGGTTTTCATCGTAGTCCTCGTCGATTCGCCGGATCAGGCGCCGTGCGCGGCGGCCGCCGCGTCGATGCGCGCCGCGATGCCCGCGCGCGCGAGCACCGCATGGAGCAGCACGTTCGCGCCGCGCGTCACGTCGTCGGGCAACGCATCCTCGGCTTCGTTGTGCGACAGGCCGTCGACGCACGGAATGAACACCATCGCGGTCGGGAAGCGACGCGCGAGCAGGATCGCATCGTGGCCGGCGCCGCTCACGATCCGCTCGTGCGTGTAGCCGAACGCGGCCGCGGCCTGCGCGACCAGCCCCACGCAATCGCGATCGAACGGCGTCGCCGGGCTGCGCCAGCAGGTGTCGACCGCCACCTGCACGCCGCGCGCGGCGGCGATGCGGGCGCACGCCTCGCGCAGGTCGCGCTCCATCGCGTCGACTTCGGCATCGTCGTGATGACGCAGGTCGACCGTGAAGGTCAACTCGCCGGCAATCGTGTTGCGCGATGCGTGGCGGATGCCGACCTGCCCGATCGTCGCGAGCCCGCGCGGTGCATAAGCGGCGACGATCCGTTCGAGTTCGAGCGCGATCTGCGCACTCGCGAAATACGCGTCCTTGCGATACGGCATCGGCGTCGTGCCGGCGTGCGCGGCCACGCCCGTCACCGTCACGTCGAGCCAGCGGATCGCCTGCCCGCCCGTGACGATGCCGATCGTCGTGCCGTTCGCCTCGAGCACGGGCCCCTGTTCGATATGCGCCTCGAAATACGCGTCGACCGCACCGCCCGTTGCGCGCGTGCCGCGATAGCTGCATGCGTCGAGCGCCGCGCCGAGCGTGACGCCGTCGGCGTCCTGCTTCGCGAGCGCGTCGTCGAGCGGCAGCGCGCCCGTGAACACGGCCGAGCCAAGCATCGCCGGCGCGAAGCGCGCGCCTTCCTCGTTGGTCCACGACACGATCTCGAGCGGCTTGTCGGTCGCGATGCCTGCGTCGTTCAGCGTGCGCACGAGTTCGAGCGCGGCGAGCACACCGTAGACGCCGTCGAAGCGGCCGCCTTCGGGCTGCGTGTCGAGATGGCTGCCGATCAGCACGGGAGCTGCCTGCGCATCGGCGCCGTCGCGACGCGCGAACACGTTGCCGACCGCATCGACGCTCACCGTCAGCCCCGCGTCGCGGCACCATTGCACGAACAGGTCGCGCCCGCGCCGGTCGTCATCGGTGAGCGCGACACGCCGCACGCCGCCGCGCGGCGTCGCGCCGACGCGCGCCATGTCGGCCAGGCTCTGCCACAGGCGGGCGCCGTCGATTTCCAGCAGGTCGTTCATTGGGATTCCGGATCGATTCGTTCGTTGAGGTTCAATGCGAGCCGAGCGCTTCGGCGGCGGCCGGCCGCGCGGCGCGGCGCGCGTCGAGCGCGACGATGCAGAGCAGCGAGATGCCGGCGAGACACGTGTAGAACACCGCGAGCGGCCACCACTGGCCCGTGAAGCGATGCGCGAGCCACGTGCCGACGAGCGGCGTCAGGCCGCCCGCGATCGCGCCGCAAATCTGGTAAGCGAGCGAGATCGCCGAATAGCGCACGTGGGCGGGAAACACGTCGCTGACGAAGCCCGCGATCACCGAATAGAAGCCGGCCATGCAGACGACGGCGAGTGCGATGCCCGCGATCAGCGACGCGGACGTGCCGCCCTGCACGAGCATGAACATCGGATACGGCGACAGCATCGCGAGCAGCGCCGCGAGCTTCAGGAAGCGCGCGCCGCCGATACGCTCGGCGATCCACGCGGCGAGCGGCTGCGCGAAGAACTGGATGATCGCGACCGCGAACAGGCTGTCGAGGATCAGCGAGCGCGACACGCCGACGTACTGCGTCGTGTACGCAATCATGAACGTGTTCGTGAAATAGACGCCCGCGATGCCGATCGTGTTCGCACCGATGCAGAGCAGCACGAGCCCCGACGCGGAACGGAACACTTCCGCGACCGGCAGCTTCACCGTGCGGTTCGCTTCCTTGACCCGCGCGAACTCCGGCGACTCGTTCACGCCAAGCCGGATCAGGATGCCGACCACGAGCAACACCGAACTCGCGAGAAACGGCAGGCGCCAGCCCCACGCGAGGAAGTCGGCCTTGTCCATCGACGTGACCGCGCGGAACGCGATCAGCGACAGGATCAGCCCGGCCGGGCTGCCGAGCTGCGCGAACGATGCGAAAAACGTGCGGCGCCCCTGCGGCGCATGCTCGCCCGCCATCAGCACCGCGCCGCCCCATTCGCCGCCGACCGCGATCCCCTGCACGACCCGCAGCGCGACGAGCAGCACCGGCGCGAGGACGCCGACCTTCGAATAGGCGGGCAGCAGCCCGACGCAGACGGTCGCGACGCCCATCATCATCAACGTCGTCATCAGCGCCTTCTTGCGGCCGATGCGGTCGCCGAGATGGCCGAAGATCACGCCGCCGAGCGGACGCGCGAAGAAGCCGACCGCGAACGTCGCGAACGACGCCATCGTGCTGACGAACGGGTCGTGCGACGGGAAATAGAGTTCGCCGAACACGAGCGCGGCCGCGGTCGCATAGATGTAGAAGTCGTACCACTCGATCATCGTGCCCATGAACGCGGCCGTCGCGGCGCGTGCCGGCTGGCGGGCGGAAGGAAGGGACTGAGTCATGCGGGCTCCTGACGCGCGCCGCGGCGGAGCGGCACGCACTATCGTGAGGACGGCCGTCTGTCGCGGCCTCGCGCCGCACGCTGCGGCGCCCCTCCTTTATCGGTGGCCGCAAATCATTAGTCAAATTTCAAGTTATTATTCTCTATATAAATTCAACTAATGCCGGCCCCGCCGCCCGCCCGGAGACCCGATGCGCCCCGACCTCGCCCCGTTCCTCAACGATCGCCTCGACTGGAACCTGCTGCGCACCTATCTGGTGATCATGCAGGAGCGCAGCGTGAGCCGCGCGGCCGCCCGCCTGCACGTCACGCAGCCGGCCGTGAGCCAGGCGCTGCGGCGGCTCGAGGAGACGCTCGAGCGCCGGCTGATCGAGCGGCGCGGCGCGCACTTCGCGCCGACGCCGGCTGGCGAAGCCGTGTACCGGATCGCGAGCGACATCTACGGCGGCATCTCGCGCCTCGAAACCGAAATCGACGACAGCACGGCCGACCTGACCGGCTCGATCCGGCTGCTGACGGTGAGCCGCATCGAATCGCCCGTCTACGACGAATTCCTCGCGGATTTCCATCGCGCGTATCCGCGTATCGATCTGCAGATCGAAGTGATGCGTTCGTCGGACATCCTGTCGTCGCTGCTGCAGAAGACGGCCACGGCCGGGCTCGGCCTGTGCCGCACGCCGCACGACAAGCTGGAGATGCGCTGCTTCCTGCGCCAGCGCTATGCGATCTACTGCGGCCGCCACCACCGGCTGTTCGGGCAGACGCAATTGCGGATGGACGATCTGCTCGCGGAGAATTTCGTGTCGTTCACGAGCGACCAGATCGGCGACAGCCTGTCGCCGCTCACCGTGTTTCGCGACCAGAAGGGCTTCACCGGGCGCATCGTCGCGTCGTCGCCGAGCCTCGACGAAGTGCGGCGGCTGATCTTCGCGGGCTATGGCATCGGCTGCCTGCCCGAGCACATCGTGCGCGACGACATCGCACAGCAACGGCTGTGGCGGTTGCCGCCCGACGACGGGCTCGTCGATGTCGACGTGTTCTTGCTGTGGCATCGCGACCGCAAGATGAATGCGGCGGAGCATGCGTTTCTCGACGCGATGGAGCGCTGCATGCAGCGCTACTCGCTCGCGAAGCGGCTGGGGAAATGATGACGCGGGTGCGCCCGATGCACGCGCCGGGCGCACGCGGCCCGGCGCATTGCGTGCGTCAGAAGCGATGCACGATGCCGAGTTGCACGCCGCGCGCATTCGCGCCCGGGTACGCGAGCGGCAGGCCGGGGTTCGCCGCGCCGGCGAGCGTGTAGTCGGCCTGGTTGCGGTTGCGCAGGTACGACAGCGCGCCGTAGAAGCTCGTGCGCTTCGACAGGTCGTACTCGTACATCAGCCCGAGCTGGTCCGCGTTATTGCGTTGCGACGACTGGTCGTGCAAGTATGCGTAGCCGAGCGCGACCGCATTCGCCGGGTTGATCCGATATTTGACCGACAGCCCGTACACGCGCGAATCGATTCCGAGGTCGGCCCACTTCACCGCGGAGAACCCGCCATACACGGTGGCCTTGCCGATTGCGTACGATGCGCCGGCCATGATCGTGCGATCCGTCGTGGTCGCCGCGGCGTTCTTCAACCACTGGCCCGCGACGAATGCGCCGAACGGGCCGCGTTCGTAGGTGAGGTCGAACTGCCGGCTGGAACCGGCCGAGCGCACGCCGCCCGCGTCGCCGAACCCGAAGTACAGTCCGCCCTGGAAACCGGCAATCTCGGGGCTCTGGTACGACAGCGTATTGCTCGTGCGGAATGCGAACACGGTCAGGTTGTCCATGCCGGACGCCTGCGTGACGCCGCCGAACGCATCCTGCCCGCCCTGGTCGTTGAACAGCGGCGAATTCTGCCGGCCCGCGCGCACCTTGCCCCACTGCCCCGCGATGCCGACCCACGCCTGCCGGTTGAACATCGTGCCGGCGCTCGCGAGCGAGCCGTCGTTCGGGTTGAAGCCGTTTTCCAGCGCGAACTCGATCTTCTGGCCGCCGCCGATCTCTTCGCCGCCCTTCAGCCCGAACCGGCTGCCCCACTAGCCGCCCGAGTTGATCGCGGCCGTATAGCCGTTGCCCGTGTTCACGTATTGCGCGAATTCGTCGATCACGCCGTACAGCGTGACGCCGTCCTGCGCGAGCGCGGCGTCCGAACCGGCGACGCAAGCGGCCGCGACGGCCATCCGAAGACCGGCATGCGCCGGTCGCACCCGGGAACGATGTCCTCGTGCGTTCATTTTATTAGTCCTGCTATTCAATGAAAGGAGAATGGAACGACGCCGGGCACGGTGGTCCACCATGCCGGCATCGCGGATAACGAAGAGGATGTGCGGTGCGGTTGCCGGTCGCGCCGGTTCGGCGCGGCGGGCCGCTCAGGCCAGCGGTAAACCGGCCCGACGAACGACGTGATACGTCGGTGTCAGACCTCGCCGCGTTCGAGCGGCAGGATCAGGCGTTCGGGAATGCTGCGTCGCGACGCACGTGCGGCGACGTAATACAGCACGGCCGGCACGACGAGGCCGAGGATCCACGAGATGTCGGTGCCGCCGAGCGCATCGACGAGCGGCCCCGTGTAGATGTGCGTCGACATGAACGGCAGTTGCACCAGGATGCCGACCACGTAGATCGTGATCGCCATCACGTTCCAGCGACCGTAGCGGCCGTCGGGATCGGACAGCGCCGGCACGTCGTAGCGCGAACGCGTGAAGCAGTAGTAATCGACCAAGTTGATCGCGCTCCACGGCGTGAAGAACGCGAGCAGGAACAGGATGAACGCGGTGAATTCCTTCAGGAACGAATGACGGCCCGCGAGCGCGATCAGCGTCGATACGCAGATCATCCCGAAGATGTACACGAGGCGGCTCTTCGACGATACCGCCCCCTTGCCGCGAAAGCCGCTGACGATCGTCGCCATCGACATGAAGCTGCCGTACGCGTTGAGCGCCGTCACCGTCACCTTGCCGAACGCGATGCTGAAGTACAGCAGCGCGGCCACGGCGCCCGTCGAGCCGAGGCCGACGATATACGCCACTTCATGGTGCGCGAACTGGCTGCCGGCGAGCGCGGCCGCGAACACGCCGAACACCATCGCCGCCTGCGCGCCGATCACCGAGCCGAGTCCGACCGCGAGAAACGTCGCGACCGACGACGTCGAACGCGGCAGGTAGCGCGAATAGTCGGCCACGTACGGGCCGAACGCGATCTGCCACGACGCGGACAGCGACATCGCGAGCAGGAAACTCGCGAGCGAGAAATGCTTGTTCGCGAGCAGCGCGCCGACGTCGTGGTTCGCGAACAGCTGCGCGAACATGTAGACGAACGCGACGATGCCGACCACGCTCGCGATCCGGCCGACGAAGTGGATCGCGCGATAGCCGAACACGGTCAGCACGACGATCACGGCCGCGAACAGCAGGATGCCGGCCGCGTCGTCGACGTGCAGCAGTTGCGCGACGGCCTGCCCGGCCAGCACCGAGCCGCTCGCGGAAAAGCCGATGTACATCACGCACACGAGCACGATCGGGATCATCGCGCCATACACGCCGAACTGCACGCGGCTCGAGATCATCTGCGGCAGCCCGAGCTGCGGCCCCTGCGCGCCGTGCAGCGCCATCACCGCGCCGCCGACGAGCTGGCCGAGCAGCAGCGCGACCAGCGACCAGAACACGTCGCCGCCGAGCACGACCGCGAGCGCGCCCGTGACGATGGCCGTGATCTGCATGTTCGCCGACAGCCACAGCGTGAACTGGCTCAGCAGGCCGCCGTGGCGCTCGGCGTCGGGAATGAAGTCGATCGAGCGTACCTCGATCAGTCCGCCGGCTTTTCCACTGGAATTCGTTGACACGGGTCAATCTCCAAAATACTCAGGACCACACAGGGTTTGAACGAGACAGGAAGCTGCGACCCGCCCTTTCGGCTCGACGGATGCGGGGCGCCGTGGATCGCCGGCATGCGCCACGCACGCACGGTCTGCACGCTGGCGCGCAAGCGGCACGACGTGTGCCGACATTGCCAGCGGATGATCTTGTATATACAACTTGCGAGATATCGGTGATTACCCGGAATCGATCGATTTTCGAAATCGTCCGAGAGATCCGTGCACGTCCGAGCGATTTCGCCGCAAGTCTGGCGTTGGAAAAATGAAAGGTCAGGCGCTGGATGAAATGACTGCCGGGATGGACATCGTGCACGCCGCGCTCGCCGAGCAGTTCGGCACGCTCGACGGAAACGCAGACGAATGGCCGGACGGGCGCACCCGCCCGCGCCGTATCAGACCAGTTGGTCGGATGCGACGACCTGCACGCCCGGCCGTGCGTCGATTGCCGCGTCGAGCAACGCGCGTGCAATCCGCGACGCGGGATTCACGCGCCACTTCGCCGGCAGCACCGGCGCGGCGGCGCTCAGCGCGAACACGAACAACCGCTCGCCGAACCGGAACTCGTCGCGGCTGCCGCCGATCAGGCCCGGTCGCACATACGTGAGCGAGTCGAACCCGACGCCGGCGAGCGCCTGTTCGACCTCGCCCTTCACGCGGTTGTAGAAGATGCGCGACGCAGCATCGGCGCCGAGTGCGGAATTCAGCACGTAGGTCAGCGTGCCGTGCCGGTGCGCGAGCCGCGCGATCGCGAGCGGATAGTCGTGATCGACGCGCCGGAAAGCCGCCTGCGAACCGGCGGCCCGCATCGTGGTGCCGAGCGTGCAGATCACGGCATCCGCGTGCCACCAGTCGGCCGTGTCGGGCAGATGGTCGAAATCGACTTCCAGTGCGCGCATCTTCGGATGTGGCGTCAACGGCCGGCGCGCGAGGACGATCACCTGGTCGACCCGCGCGTCGGCCAGCGCGACGTCGAGGACGTGGCGCCCGACGAGTCCGGTCGCGCCGACGAGCAGCAGTTTCATATCCGGTTCATCCGTGTGGAGCCTGCGTTGTCGGACCGAGGCGGCCCGGTTTCCGGCTATCGACATGATCGTCGGCCAACGCCACGCCGACAACCCTCCACTCGTCTCGAAAAATTACGGCGCTGTCGGGTGCGATCCCGCGCGATCGAATGCCGACTGAAACAACGCGAAGTCCATCAGACGCCGCAAGCGCCGCCGATGCGTGCGTGACGCACCGGCGGCGCCCCGTCAGGCGATTACGTCAGATATGCAGCGCATGTCCGAGCGCGCGCAACGCCGCTTCCTGCAGCGCCTCGCCGAGCGTCGGATGCGCGTGAATCGTGCCACCGATGTCCTCCAGCCGCGCGCCCATCTCCAGTGACTGCGAGAACGCCGCGGCCAGCTCCGACACCCCGCGCCCGACCGCCTGCCAGCCGACGATCAGGTGATTGTCGCGCCGCGCGACGACGCGCACGAATCCGTCGGTCGCCTGCAACGTCATCGCCCGCCCGTTCGCGGCGAACGGGAACGACGCGCTCAGACAATCGACGCCGGACGCGTGCGCATCGTCGGGCGACCAGCCGGCCGTCACGATCTCGGGATCGGTGAAGCACACGGCCGGAATCGATGCGGGCGTGAACTGCCGACGCCGGCCCGCGATCAGCTCGGCCACCATCTCGCCTTGCGCCATCGCGCGATGCGCGAGCATCGGCTCGCCCGCGACGTCGCCGATCGCCCAGACATTGCGCATCGACGTGCGGCATTCATCGTCGATCCGCAGCGCGCGGCCGTTACGATCGAGCATCAGCGTCTCGAGCCCGAAGCCGTCGACGCGCGGCCGCCGGCCCACGGCGACCAGCACGCGATCGGCCGGCAGCGTCTGTTCGGCGCCATCGGCCGCCTGCACGCGCACGGCGCCGTGCGCGTCCAAGCCGAGCACCTTGTGGCCGAGCCACAGCCGCACGCCGAGCCGCGCGAGCGAATCGGCCACCGGCCGCACGAGTTCGGCATCGTACGCAGGCAGCACGCGCTCGGCCGCTTCGACGACGCTGACGTCGACGCCGAGCTTCCGATAGACGGTCCCGAGTTCGAGCCCGATATAGCCGGCCCCGACGACGACCAGCCGCTTCGGCAGCGTCGCGGGCGACAGCGCGTCGGTGGACGACACGACGTGCCCGCCGAACGGCATCGACGGCAGCTCGACCGGTTCGGAACCGGTCGCGAGCAACAGGTGTTCGCAACCGATCCGCATCGTATGGCCGCCGCCGACGACTTCGACGGTCTTGCCGTCGATCACGCGCGCTTCGCCGTGCAGCACGCGCACGCCGTTCTTCTTGAGCAGCGTGCCGACGCCGCGTGTCAGACGATCGACGATGCCGTCCTTCCATGCGACGCTTCTCGCGATGTCGATCTCCGGCGTGCGCACGCGGATGCCGAGCGCGCCTTCGCCGGCATGACCGCACGCCTGTTCGAACGCGTCGGCCACATGGATCAGCGCCTTCGACGGAATGCAGCCGATGTTCAGGCAGGTGCCGCCGAGCCGGTCGCGTTCGACGAGCACGGTCGGAATGCCGAGCTGGCCCGCGCGGATCGCGGCGACGTAGCCGCCCGGGCCGCCGCCGATGACGAGCAGTGTGGTGTGTTCGTTCTTCATCGGCTCACTCCACGAACAGCAGCGCCGGGCGTTCGAGCACCGCGCGCACGGCCTGGATGAATTCGGCCGCATCCGCGCCGTCGACGACGCGATGATCGAACGACGACGACAGGTTCATCATCTTGCGCGCGACGATCGCGCCGTCGCGGATCATCGGCCGCTCGACGATCCGGTTCACGCCGACGATGCCCACTTCCGGATGATTGATCACCGGCGTCGACACGATGCCGCCGAGCGCGCCGAGGCTCGAGATCGTGATCGTCGACCCGCTCAGCTCGTCGCGCTGCGCGCGGTTCGCGCGCACCGCGTCGGCGAGCCGCGCGATTTCGGCCGAGATCGACCACACGTCGCGCGCTTCCGCATGACGCAGCACGGGCACCGTGAGGCCGCCGTCCGTCTGCGTCGCGACGCCCATGTGCACCGCGCCGTAGCGCGTGACGACACCCGCTTCGTCGTCGAAGCGCGCATTGATCTGCGGGAAGTCGCGCAGCGCGATCACCATCGCGCGGATCAGCAGCGGCAGCGGCGTGAGCTTGCCGCGCGTGTCGCCGTGGCGGCGGTTCAGTTCCGTGCGCAACGATTCGAGTTCGGTCACGTCGATTTCCTCGACGTAGCTGAAGTGCGGAATGCGGCGCTTCGCTTCCTGCATCTTGCGCGCGATCGCGCGCCGCAAGCCGATCACCGGCACTTCGGTTTGGTCGTGGCGTTCGTCGTAACCGCGCGGTTGCGCCCCCTGCGCCGAACCGCCGCCGGTGCGCGCATACGCATCGAGATCCTCATGCAGGATCCGCCCGGCTTCGCCGGTGCCGCGCACGTAGCGCAGCTCGATGCCCATGTCCCACGCACGTTGGCGCACGGCCGGCGACGCGAGCGGCCGTTCGCCCGGCGCAAGCGCCGCGCGCGGCTGCGCGGCCGGTTCGTCGCGGCGCGGTTTCGCCGAGGCGCGAGGCGCAGCGGATTCGGCAGTCGGCTCGGCCGGCACGTCCGTCACCGGCTTCGACGGCGCCGCCGCCGCGACCGGTGCGGTTGCTACCTTTGTTTCTCGCACCGGTGCCGTGGCCTTCAGGTTGCCATCGCCTTCGACTTCCAGCCGAATCAGCTCGCTGCCGACCGCCATCATCTCGCCGATCCGCCCGCCCAGTTCGATCACCTTGCCCGTTACCGGCGACGGAATCTCGACCGCCGCCTTGTCGGTCATCACGTCGGCGAGCGGCTGGTCTTCCTCGATCGTCTGCCCGACCTCCACATGCCAGGCCACCAGCTCGACCTCGGCGATCCCTTCGCCGATATCCGGCATCTTGATGACATGAATCCCCATCTCACGCCTCCATCACGCGTCGCAACGCTTCACCGACCCGGGTCGGCCCCGGAAAGTACGCCCATTCCTGCGCATGCGGATACGGCGTGTCCCAGCCCGTCGTGCGTTCGACCGGCGCTTCGAGGTGATAGAAGCAGTGCTCCTGGACCAGCGACACGAGTTCCGCGCCATAGCCGCAGGTACGCGTCGCCTCGTGCACCACGACGCAGCGCCCGGTCTTGCGCACCGACGCGACGACCGTGTCGAGATCGAGCGGCCACAGCGTGCGCAGGTCGATCACTTCCGCGTCGATGCCCGTCTCCTCGGCCGCGGCGAGCGACACGTGCACGGTCGTGCCGTACGTCAGCACCGTCACGTCGTTGCCGGGCCGCACGACGGCGGCCGTATCGAGCGGCACCGTGTAGTAGCCTTCCGGCACCGCGCTCGCCGGATGCTTGAGCCACGACGTGACGGGCCGTTCGTGATGGCCGTCGAACGGCCCGTTGTACAGCCGTTTCGGTTCGAGGAAGATCACCGGATCGTCGTTCTCGATCGACGCGATCAGCAGCCCTTTCGCGTCGTACGGATTCGACGGCATCACCGTGCGCAGCCCGCACACCTGCGTGAACATCGCCTCCGGGCTCTGGCTGTGCGTCTGCCCGCCGTAGATGCCGCCGCCGCACGGCATCCGGATCGTCATCGGCGCGGTGAACTGGCCGGCCGAGCGGTAACGCAGCCGCGCGCCTTCCGACACGATCTGATCGGAGGCCGGGTAGAAATAGTCGGCGAACTGGATCTCGCAGACGGGCCGCAATCCGTACGCGCCCATCCCGACCGCCGCGCCGACGATCCCGCCTTCGGAGATCGGCGCATCGAACACGCGCGACTTCCCGTATTTGTTCTGCAGTCCTTCGGTACAGCGGAACACGCCGCCGAAATAGCCGACGTCCTGCCCGAACACGACCACGTCACTGTCGCGCCCGAGCATCACGTCCATCGCGGAGCGCAGCGCCTGGATCATCGTCATCGGCTGCGTGGCCGTCCCTGTCTCGTGTTGCGCCATGATCACGCTCCCAGTTCCTGGCGCTGACGGCGCAGGTGCGCGGGCAGCTCCTTGTAGACGTCGTCGAACATCGAGGCCGGCGACGGAATCCGGTCGTCGGCCAGCGTCCCGTATTTCTCCGCTTCCTTCTGCGCGGCAATCACCTCGGCCTCGAGCTCGGCCGTCAACGCGTCGTGCGCGCCGTCCGACCAGATGCCCTTCACGATCAGGTGACGCTTGAAGCGCTCGATCGGATCGCCGAGCGGGAAATGGGACCAGTCGTCGCTCGGCCGGTACTTGGTCGGATCGTCCGACGTCGAATGCGCGCCCGCGCGGTAGGTCACCCACTCGATCAGCGTCGGGCCGAGGTTGCGACGCGCGCGTTCGGCGGCCCAGTTGGAGGCGGCGTAGATCGCGAGGAAGTCGTTGCCGTCGACGCGCAGCGACGCGATCCCGCAGCCGACGCCGCGCCCGGCGAACGTCGTGCCCTCGCCGCCCGCGATCGCCTGGAACGTCGAGATCGCCCACTGGTTGTTGACCACGTTCAGCACGACCGGCGCGCGGTACACGTGCGCGAACGTGAGCGCGGTGTGGAAATCGGCTTCGGCCGTCGCGCCGTCGCCGATCCACGCGGACGCGATCTTCGTGTCGCCCTTGATCGCCGACGCCATCGCCCAGCCAACCGCCTGGATGAACTGCGTCGCGAGGTTGCCGGAAATGGAGAAGAAGCCGGCTTCGCGGTCCGAGTACATCACCGGAAGCTGGCGCCCCTTCAGCGGATCGCCTTCGTTCGACATCAACTGGCAGATCATCCGCTTGAGCGGCACGTCGCGCGCGATCAGGATGCTTTGCTGCCGGTAGGTCGGAAAGCACATGTCGCCGTCGCGCAGCGCCATCGCATGCGCGGTGCCGATCGCCTCTTCGCCGAGGCTCAACATGTAGAAGGAGATTTTCTTCTGGCGCTGCGCGATCATCATGCGCGCGTCGAAAATGCGGGTCTTGAGCATCGCGCGCAGCCCGGCGATCAGCCGCGCATCGTCGAGATCGGGCGCCCACGGGCCGACGGCCTTGCCGCTGTCGTCGAGCACGCGCACGAGGCTGCGGGCGAGATTGGCGGTGTCCGCCGCGGCAACGTCGATCGGCGGGCGGCGGACGGCGCCGGCCGGCGATAGATGCAGGTAGGAAAAGTCCGTCTTGCAGCCCGGGCGCCCGGTGGGCTCCGGCACATGCAGACGCAATGGCTCTGACAGGCTCATCGTGTCGTCTCCACGCTCGATTGTGTCTCACGCTGTTTGGGAACGCGCGGGCCGGTTGCCGGCCTGCGCGCGAGCTGACGCGCGGATAAGCACGCCAACCTTGGAAATCTATGCCCGGCAGCGGCGGGCGTCGATGCCCAAGCCGCTCGTTCGTCGTGAGCAGATTTGCCATGGTGGCGGTCGGCGGCACGTGAGAGCGGCGGCCGGCTTCGGCGAAGGATGGGTTTGCTGCAGCGCATCGTCGTTGGAGCGGCGGCGACGAGCGGGCATCGAGGAAGGGACGGTCAGCGTCGTCCCGATCATGTGAGGGTACGAAGCAAAAGACCCCGCGAAATCCTGGATCGTCGCGGGGTCTTTCGTCGGGTGCGGGCGCTCGTGCGCCTGATTTGCCGGCCTACTGCGGCGCGCGATCGCTCACGCGTCGGGACGGAAAAGATCGAAGCGACTGTCCGGCGTCACGTGTACATAGGCCGATGGGCCGCCCGCGCGAAGAATGATGCCCGCGCCGAACGTGTCGAAGATGCCGTCCTTCAACAGGTCATGGCGGATATGGACCGCGATCAGATCAGCCACGACTCACCGCCCCTATAGTGGGCCACGCACCCAATGCTAAAGTCATATCTACAGCGATATCACACCTTGTGAAGAACATGCCATAGTTACTTTGGCTCTGCAGTTATCAGATCCTGCGGTAGCGTTGGAGCATCGCACGAGCCGAGGCCGCGCTGGCATTTGAGAAATGTTATAGAGGACCCGAATTGGCTGCACTAACCAAGAATCAACACTTCGTACCACAACTACTGCTCCGGCATTTCACCACCGATGGCGACAAAGACGTGCTGCTCTTTGACTCAACGCGGAATAAGCTTCGACCCAGTTCCATCCGTAAAGTACTTTCACAGAACTACTTCTACGATGACGACAACAGCGTAGAGAAGTGAACCGCACCGGGAATCGTGGAGGTCGGTTGGTTTAAGTTAATGCAGGCACTTCAGCCGCATTTCTGAGTTGCCTGTAGTAGTTTGCCTCAGCTTCGGCAGGCGGGATATAGCCGAGCGGTTCCATCAGCCGATGATGGTTGTACCAGGCGACCCATTCCAGCGTTGCCAGCTCGACGGATTCCCTCGTTTTCCAAGGGGCGCGCCGATGAATCAGTTCCGTCTTGTAGAGACCGTTGATCGTTTCAGCCAGCGCGTTATCGTAGCTGTCGCCACGACTGCCGACGGACGGCTCGATACCCGCCTCGGCCAAACGTTCGCTGTACCGAATGCTGACGTATTGAGCCCCCCTATCGGAGTGGTGTATCAAAGTGCCATCGTCGCCCGGTTGGCGCGCGTACAGCGCCTGTTCGAGCGCATCCAGAACGAAGTCCGTGCTCATCGACGAACTGACGCGCCAACCGACGATGCGACGGGCAAACACGTCGATCACGAACGCCACGTACAGCCAACCCTGCCATGTCGAGACATAGGTGAAGTCAGACACCCAAAGCTGATTCGGGCGCTCTGCCTTGAACTGCCGGTTGACCCGGTCCAGCGGGCGCGGGGCGCTCGTATCGGGATTCGTCGTGCGAACTCGCTTGCCGCGAACTGCGCCTCGCAAGCCCTGCAGCTTCATCAGCCGCCCGACCGTGCAGCGTGCGACCACAATGCCCTCCCGGTTCATCTGCTTCCAGACCTTCGGCACACCGTAGACCTGCATGTTGGCCCGCCAGACACGCTTGATCTCGGGTTGCAGGACCTCATCGCGTTTGGCGCGAGCGCAGCGTTTGGACGGATCACGAAGCTGCGCAGCATGGCGTCGGTAGCCCGACGGGGCAATCCGCAAGACCTTGCAGATCGGCTCGACCCCGAAGGTGTCGCGATGCTGATCAACGAAGGCCTTCAGGACTTGAATCGGCGGTCGAGCTCCGCCTGGGCGAAAAACGCGCTCGCCAGCTTGAGAATCTCGTTGGTACGGCGCAGTTCCTTGACCTCACGCTCCAGGGCCTTGATGCGTTCACGCTCGGCCATGCTCACGCCATCACGTTCCCCACGATCAATCTCCTCGCGCTTGACCCAATCCAGCAGCGTCTGCGGCGTACAGCCGATCATCGGCGCAATCGATTCGACCGCCGCCCACATCGACGGATGTTCGCTACGCTGCTCACGTACCAGACGCACTGCGCGCTCCCGGACTTCCGGGGAAAACTTGGTTGCCTTCTTGTTCATGGCTCGATTCTCTCAAGAATCCGAGCCTCCACAAAATTCGGTGCGGTTCAGAAGTTCCTGGCTGAGAAAATTGAGGGGCCTGCTGCCGCGGTGATCGACTCTATCGTGGCAAACCCGGAACAAGTGATTAAACCAGGACTTCCGGCACTTCTCACTTTCATCGCGGTTCAGATGGCGCGCACGCCTAGCAGCCAAACCGAGGCACTTGACTTCGTCAATAGCTTCGGTGGCCAAGTCATTGAACAGGTTGCGGCGCTGAACGGTCTTCCGATCGAATCGGCCAAGAGTCTCAGGCTGAGACCAACGGACGAGCGGGCCATGCGTAATCATCTGCTGCTGCGCTCAACGCTGAATCGCTGGCTATTGGAAGACCTTTCCTGGCATGTTCTTAGCAACGAAACCAATCTCCCCTTCGTGATCTCGGATCACCCGGCAGTACTGTACAACTGGTACCTCCGGGATTCTGATGATCCTGGTTACACGGCAATAACGAAGAGTGGGGTCCAGATATTTCTCCCACTGTCTCCGTCGATCACCTTGGCGCTAATCGACAAGTCTGTCTACAAGTTCGGCGAGAAGGGAAGCAGCCACACCGTGCTAAGCCATAGGCGAGACGTCGAGCTGTTGAACAGCCTACAGTTTCGGGCGCGTCAGGACTTCATCGTGTTCCCGCGCTCGCTCGATGAGCACTACGTCGCACGTCGTTGCGCCAGCATTCCTGCAAACAGCTTAATGACTGCCCATTCAGGACGCACAGATCCCGTTCCGGCTGGTGGCGACAAACTGTCTTCAACCGTGTATGTATGGAGAATGCAAGCCCGATACGACCAATGGTTGTCCTTTTGCAAAATCAAGCGGCGGGTGTCGAAGAAGTCTCTTGGTTGCCGCGATCGCCGTCCAGACACGACGGCCGCGCACATAGCGGCGGCGCGTGATCTCTTTAAACTACCGACACGTTCTACACTGTAAGCGCAAGTGGTAACCACTTGCGATTGAATCGCATATCGATCAGCTTCACGTTGCGAACGGGCATCGGCGAGTCACGGATGCGAGCGCCCGTCCCTGGAAATCCGAATAGAAAAACCGGCCTTGGCCGGGGTGTCGGCCGGTCTTTGTTCTGGTGCGTCCGGGCACTTCGGCGTTTGCATACCCCCTCGCTGCGGCGCGCGACGAATTACGCGTCAGGGCGCGCGATATCGAAGCGGCTGTCCGGCGTCACATGCACATAGGCCGATGGGCCGCCCGCACGAAGAATGATGCCCGCGCCGAACGTGTCGAAGATGCCGTCCTTCAGCAGGTCCTGGCGGATATGGACCGCGACGACCTCACCCAACACCAGCGTGGCCGGCGTTTCGACGCCGTGGTGATCGCGCAGCCGGATCACGTCAGTTACCTTGCATTCGAAGTTCACGCCGCTTTCCGCGACGCGCGGCACGTCGACGAGGCGCGACGGAACCGCAGTCAAGCCGCCGAGTTCGAACTCGTTCACGTCGTACGGCACGGCGGCGCAGGTCTGGTTCATCCGCTCGGCCAGATCGCGCGTCGCGAGGTTCCACACGAACTCGCCGGTCTCCTGCACGTTGCGCACGCTGTCCTTCGCGGTGGTGCTCGAAAAGCCGATGATCGGCGGTCGATAGTTGAACGCGTTGAAGAAGCTGTACGGCGCGAGGTTCAGCGTGCCGTCGCTGCCGCGGGATGAAATCCAGCCGATCGGGCGTGGGCCGATGATCGCGTTCAACGGGTCGTGCGGCAGGCCGTGGCCTTGCGACGGCTCGTAATAATGATGGGTCGATTCGGTCATGACGGATGGTCTTGCGAGAGGCAAACGATGAGGGAAGCGGTCGGCGGGACGCGTTGGCCGTGGCGACGCAGGCGTCCGGTGCGACGTGCGTGCCAGTATCACATGGCGTGGTTTTCGGCGCAGTGAAGCGTATCGTGAGCCGCGCTGGCGTGCCGCTACATGTGCGTGCGCCAAATAAAAAACCCGCGAGCGCTGCATTTCTCGCGGGTTTTTTACGCCTTCGTCGAATCGAATCGCGTCGACGCAATCGATGGTGCCGGGGACCGGACTTGAACCGGCAAGCCAGTTAAGGCGGCGGATTTTCGTCACACTGCTTCTTTCAAAGCCGGCGTCGCGTACGCGAGCCGTTCGTGCGCTGGACTATGCCTTCACCGTCGCGCGCGGGCGTGACCGCTGCCCGTGCGCCTTAGGCGCCCCCCGTCTAGTCTCTACACCTTCCTCGCGGATGCCGCGAGGCTTGGCTCGGCGTTGCCTCGATGCGCACATCAGGGGTTTCGCCGAATTTGAAGGGTTCTGCACCGACCGTTTCCGGCCGGGCACTCAATCGTTTAAGTCCGCTATGTTTACCAATTTCATCACCCCGGCAAGAGGGCGGACGCGATTCTACCATTGCTTGCGCATGCGTTCCCTTATTCCGCGGCGCCGCATCGCGATACTGGCCGTCATCGCATCGCTTCTTCCTCAGCGTTCGACGCCGATACGACACTGACACCACACGGCCCACCGATTTCGTCCCGCCCCGCGACCTGCCCCGATACAATCGACCGCGCGTCGTCCCACGGCCCCAAACCGTCTGACGTTTGTATCGTGCTTTTCGCGAAACAAGCGTCGCGTGCGTCATCGCGAAGTCACAAACGTTTTCGATAATTCCCCGGCCGAAAACGTTTACATCGCACGATTTCATGACCTCGACCATCAAGGACGTCGCCGCCCTCGCGGGCTTCTCGATCGCCACCGTTTCGCGTGCGATCAACGCGCCGCATACCGTCAGCCCCGCCACGCTGCAGACGATCCGCACCGCGATCGACACGCTGCGGTTCCGCCCGAGCCCGCTCGGCCGGCAACTGCGCGGCGAGCGCACGCGGCTCGTCGGCGTCGTCGTGCCGACGCTGTCGAACCCGGTGTTCGCCGACTGCCTGCAAGGCATCGACGAACTCGCGACCGCGGCCGGTTTCAAGCTGATCCTGATGACGACCGAATACGACGCAGCGCGCGAGCGTCATGCGATCGAGACGCTGCGCGAGCAGCGCGTCGAAGGGCTGATCCTCACCGTCGCCGATGCGGACACGCACCCGCTGCTCGACATGCTCGACCGCGACGGCCCGCATTACGTGCTGATGCACAACGACACGCAGCGCCGTCCGTCGGTGTCGGTCGACAACCGCCGCGCCGCGTATGACGGCGTGCAACGGCTGACCGCGCACGGCCATCGTCGCGTGCTGATGCTGGCCGGTTCGCTCGCCGCGTCGGATCGCGCACGCCAGCGTCATCTCGGTTATGCGCAGGCGCTCGAGGCAGTCGGCGTGGCGCCGCTGCCGCCCGTCGAAGTCGACTTCACCGCGCCCGAGCTGCCCGATGCGGTGCTCGCGCATCTCACCGCGCACGCCACGCGCCCGACCGCCCTCTTCTGCAGCAACGACCTGCTCGCGATGGTCGTGATGCGCGGCCTGCGCCGCGCGGGTTTCTCGGTTCCCGACGACCTGTCGGTGCTCGGTTTCGATGGCATCGCGATCGGCGAGCTGCTTGCGCCGCCGCTCGCGAGCGTCGCGACGCCGAACCGCGACATCGGCCGCCACGCGTGGCAGCGTCTCGTCGAATGCATCGGCGGCGCGCCGATCGACCGCACGTCGACGATCCTGCCGCATGCGGTACGCGACGGCGCGACGATTGCTCCGCCCGCCACCGACCGGCAACTGCGCAACGCCTGAGCGCAACACGCACGCGCGACGCACACCGATCACCCCGTACCACACCACTCGCCCGGAGATTCACCGTGTCCTTTCGCCTGACCTCGCTGCTGCGCGCGCTTGCCGCGCCGCTCGCCTTCGCCGCGCTCGTCGCCGGCGCCCCCGCTGCCCACGCCGACGAAACGGCGATCTGCTACAACTGCCCGCCCGAATGGGCCGACTGGGCCGCGCAGATCGCCGCGATCAAGCAGAAGACCGGCATCCGCGTGCCGTCCGACAACAAGAACTCGGGCCAGGCGATCGCGCAGCTGATCGCCGAGCAGAAGAGCCCGGTGGCCGACGTCGTCTACCTCGGCGTGTCGTCGGCATTCCAGGCGAAGGACAAGGGCGTGATCGCGCCGTACAAACCCGCGCACTGGAACGACATCCCCGCGAACCTGAAGGACCCGCAAGGCTACTGGTTCGCGATCCACTCGGGCACGCTCGGCTTCTTCGTGAACAAGGACGCGCTCGACGGCAAGCCGGTGCCGCGTTCGTGGGCCGATCTGCTGAAGCCCGAATACAAGGGCATGGTCGGCTATCTCGATCCGTCGAGCGCGTTCGTCGGCTATGCGGGCGCGGTCGCCGTCAACCAGGCGCTCGGCGGCAGCCTCGACAACTTCAAGCCGGGCCTCGACTGGTTCCGCAAGCTCAAGGCCAACGCGCCGATCGTGCCGAAGCAAACGGCCTATGCACGCGTGCTGTCCGGCGAGATTCCGATCCTGCTCGACTACGACTTCGACGCGTATCGCGCGAAATACAAGGACAACGCGAACGTCGAATTCGTGATCCCGAAGGAAGGCACGATCGCGGTGCCGTACGTGATGAGCCTCGTGAAGGGCGCGCCGCACGACGCGAACGGCAAGAAGGTGCTCGATTTCGTGCTGTCCGACGAAGGCCAGAAGCTGTGGGCCAACGCCTACCTGCGCCCGGTGCGCGCGCAGGCGCTCGGCGCCGACGTCGCCGCGAAGTTCCTGCCGGCCAGCGAATACGCGCGGGCGAAATCGGTCGACTTCGGCAAGATGGCGGCCGGCCAGCAGGCGTTCGGTCAGCAGTACCTGCAGATCATGCAGTAAGCCGCGGGACGCAACCGATGTTCGACCTGACTTTTCCGCTGCGCTGGCGCGTCGCGCTCGTCGCGCCGGCGCTGGCGGTATTCGCCGCGTTCTGGCTGCTGCCGATGGCTTCGCTCGTGCGGGTGTCGGCCGACGGCGCCTTCTTCTCGCACTACGCGGCGCTGCTCGCCAACGCGCGCTACATGAAGAGCCTCGGCGAGACGGTTGCGTTGTCCGCGGGCGTCACGCTCGCGACGCTCGCGCTGTCGACGATCTCGGGCCTGCTGCTCGCGCGCCGCGAATTCGCCGGCAAGCGCGTGCTGCTCGCGCTGCTCACGTTTCCGCTCGCGTTCCCGGGCGTCGTGGTCGGCTTCATGGTGATCATGCTCGCCGGACGCCAGGGGCTGATCGGCATGCTGTCGGCGAAACTCACCGGCGACAAGTTCGTGTTCGCGTATTCGGTGGCCGGCCTGTTCATCGGCTACCTGTATTTCTCGATTCCGCGCGTGATCGTCACCGTGATCGCGGCCGCGTCGAAGCTCGACGCGTCGCTCGAGGAAGCCGCGCGTTCGCTCGGCGCGTCGCCGTGGCGCATCTTCGTCGACATCGTGCTGCCCGCGCTCGCGCCGGGCTTGATCGCGGCCGGCGCGATCTGCTTCGCGACCGCGATGGGCGCGTTCGGCACCGCGTTCACGCTCGCCACCGACCTGAACGTGCTGCCGATGACGATCTATACCGAGTTCACGCTGAACGCGAACATCGCGACGGCGGCCGGCCTGTCGATCGTGCTCGGCATCGTCACCTGGGCCGTGCTCGCGCTCGCGCGTCGCTTCACCGGTCACACCGCCGCCGCCGCGGCCTGAGGATTTACGCATGCAATCGCTTTCCGGCTCTTCCGCGCGGTCGCCGGCACCCGCTCCGGCTCCCTTGCACGCGAAACGTGCCGCCCGGCACGCGCCGCGCGTCGCCGGCGCGCGGGCGATCGCCGCGCTGCAATGGGGCGTCACGCTGCTGCTGTGCGCGTTCCTCATCGTGCCCGTCGTGATGTCGGTGCTCGCGGGGCTGACCGTCAACTATTTCCGCGGCCTGTCGAGCGGCCTCACGCTGCGCTGGCTCGAGCAGGTGTGGCAGCAGTATCACGGCTCGGTCGCGTTGTCGCTCTACGTCGCGTTCGCGACGCTCGCGATCGTGCTCGCGGTCGGCGTGCCGGCCGGCTATGCGCTCGCGCGCAGCAAGAGCCGCATCGCGCGTGCGATCGAGGAAGCGCTCGTGCTGCCGGTCGCGCTGCCGGGGCTGGCTTCGGCGCTCGCGCTGCTGGTCGTGTACGGCGGCTTCACCGCGTTCCGGATGAGCCTGTGGTTCATCGTCGTCGGCCACGTCGTGTTCACGCTGCCGTTCATGGTGCGCGCGGTCGCGGCCGTCGCGGCCGGCGCCGACCTGCGCACGCTCGAGGAAGGCGCGGCGAGCCTCGGGGCATCGTTCGTCACGCGCTTCGTCACGATCGTGCTGCCGAACCTGCGGCCGGGCATCGTCGCCGGTGCGCTCGCGGTGCTCACGCTGTCGATCGGCGAATTCAATCTCACGTGGATGCTGCATACGCCCGACACCAAGACGCTGCCGGTCGGGCTCGCCGATACCTATGCATCGCTGCGCCTCGAAGTCGGCAGCGCGTACACGATCCTGTTCCTGCTGATGACGCTGCCGCTGCTCGTCGCGATGCAGTGGCTCGGCGTCGATCCGTCCGGTACGCGTGCGCTGAAGAAGCGCCCGCGCTGAAATTTTCACAGACATGAAACTCGATTCCACTCCCATCACCCTGACCGGCTGCGCGAAGACCTTCCGCGGCACGCGCGTGCTCGAACCGCTCGACCTGTCGATCGGCGCCGGCGAAACGCTCGTGCTGCTCGGGCCGTCCGGCTGCGGCAAGACGACCACGCTGCGCCTGATCGCGGGACTCGACACGCCGGACGCCGGCGGCACGATCGCGTTCGGCGACGACGACGTCACCGCCCTGCCGATCGAACGCCGGCAAGTCGGCATGGTGTTCCAGAACTACGCGCTGTTTCCGAACCTGACGGTGCGCGGCAACGTCGGCTACGGGCTGAAGATCCGCAAGACCGAGCCGCGTGCGTTGCGCGAACGCGTCGACGAACTGCTCGCGATGATGCGGCTCGACGCGCATGCGGACAAACCGGTCGATCAACTGTCGGGCGGCCAGCGGCAGCGCGTCGCGCTGGCGCGTGCGCTCGCGGTGCGCCCGCGCGTGCTGCTGCTCGACGAACCGCTGACCGCGCTCGACGCGAAGCTGCGCGACGTGCTGCGTCGCGACATGAACGCGCTGCTGCGCGAGCTCGGCGTGACGACCGTCTACGTGACGCACGACCAGGCCGAAGCGATGGAGCTCGGCGACCGGATCGTCGTGATGGGCGCGGGCCGCATCGAGCAGATCGGCACGCCGCGCGAGATCTACTACCAGCCCGCGAACCGCACGGTCGCGCAGTTCATCGGCACGCTGAACCGGCTCGCCGGCCAGTGGCGCGACGGCGCGCTCGAAACGACGGGCGGCGCGATCGCCACGCCGCATGCGGCCGACGAATGGTTCTTCCGCCCCGAGGATGCGCAGCTCGCCGATCCTGCGCATGCATCGCTGCGCGGTGCGGTCGGTGCGTGCGCGTTCCTCGGCGAACGCACGCGGCTCACGATCGAGCATGCGGCGCCCGACGCGCTCGTGATCGACGTGCCGGGCCGCGTCGCGCTTGCGCGCGGCACGGCGGTCGGCCTCACGATCGCGCCGGAAGGGCTGATCGCGCTCGGCGCGTAAGCCGTCGATCGGGCATCATCCAGGCAGCCCCCCACGCGGCGCACGCCGCCGCGACAACAACCAGACGATTCCGAGGAACGACGATGCTGCTTGCTCAAATCAGCGATCTCCACATCAAGCGGCCGGGCCAGCTCGCGTACCGGCGCGTCGACACGGCGGCCGCGCTCGCGCGCTGTATCGAGAAACTGAACGCCCTCGTGCCGCGCCCCGACGCCGTGCTCGTCACCGGCGACCTGACCGACTTCGGCCACGACGAAGAGTACGGCAACCTGCGCGAGCTGCTCGACGCGCTCGAGATTCCGTATTACCTGATGATCGGCAATCACGACGACCGCGCCGGTTTGCGCCGCGCATTCGCCGATCGCGCCGAGCTGCAGGATGGCGAATTCGTGCAGTACGCGCTCGACGTCGGCGCGGTGCGCGTGCTCGCGCTCGATTCGCAGGTGCCGGGCGCGAGCCACGGCGACCTGTGCGACGCCCGGCTCGCGTGGCTCGCCGCGCAGCTCGACGCCGCGCGCGACCGGCCGGTGATCGTTGCGCTGCATCACCCGCCGTTTGTGTCCGGCATCGGGCACATGGACAAGCTGCGTCTCGCGCCCGCCGCCGCCGCGAAATTCGATGCACTGCTGCGCGGCCATCCGAACGTCGAGCGCGTGCTGTGCGGTCACGTGCACCGCACGATGTTCACGCGCTTCGGCGGCACGCTCGCGTGCGCGGTGCCGTCGCCCGCGCATCAGGTCGCGTTCGACTTGCGAGTCGATGGGCCGTCCGCATTCCGGCTCGAACCGCCGGCGTTCGCGGTCCATCGTCATGCGCCCGATACGGGGATGATGTCGCATCACGTCTATGTGGATGAAGGCGCGGGGCCGTATCCGTTCTACGAGCCGACCGGCGAGCTGGTCGACTGACGACGTGAAGCGCGTGCCGTGACGGGCGGCGGCCGGCCGGTTGTGCCCGTTATACCGGTTATGCGGCCGGCAGGATTCGCGTCGCTCCGGTATGATCGGCAGCCTCGACCGGCGCCCGGCCTGACTGCGCACCCGACGCGTGCGCCGCCTGCCGCGCCGCCCCACTCCGTCGCCGCCGCCATGTCCACTGCCTCGACCGATCGTCCGACCGACGCCCCCTCGCCCCACTATTCGCGCGGCCTGCTGTTGCTGCTTGCGACGATCGCGGGCGTATCGGTCGCGAACATCTACTACAACCAGCCGCTGCTCGACAGCTTCCGCTCGTCCTTCCCCGACAGCGCGTCATGGATCGGCGTGGTGCCGACCGCGACGCAGCTCGGCTATGCGGCCGGCATGTTCCTGCTCGCGCCGCTCGGCGACCGCTTCGATCGCCGCGGGCTGATCCTGCTGCAGATCGCCGCGCTGTCGATCGCGCTGATCGCGGCGGCCGCCGCGCCGTCGCTCGTCGTACTCGCGTTCGCGAGCCTCGCGATCGGCATCCTCGCGACCATCGCGCAGCAGGCCGTGCCGTTCGCCGCCGAAATCGCGCCGCCGGCCGAACGCGGCCACGCGGTCGGCACCGTGATGAGCGGCCTGCTGCTCGGCATCCTGCTCGCGCGTACGGCCGCCGGCTTCGTCGCCGAGTATTTCGGCTGGCGCGCGGTGTTCGCCGCGTCGGTCGCGGCGCTCGTCGCGCTCGCCGTCGTGATCGTGCTGCGGCTGCCGCGCAGCTCGCCGACGTCGACGCTGTCATACGGCAAGCTGCTCGGCTCGATGTGGCATCTGGTCGTCGAGTTGCGCGGGCTGCGCGAGGCATCGCTGACGGGCGCCGCGCTGTTCGCGGCGTTCAGCGCGTTCTGGCCGGTGCTCACGCTGCTGCTCGCCGGCGCGCCGTTCCACCTCGGCCCGCAGGCCGCCGGCCTGTTCGGGATCGTCGGAGCCGCGGGCGCGCTCGCCGCGCCGTATGCGGGCCGCTTCGCGGACACCCGCGGCCCGCGGGCGATCATCTCGCTCGCGATCGCGCTGCTCGCGCTGTCGTTCGTGATCTTCGCGCTGTCGGGTTCGAGCCTCGTCGGGCTGGTGATCGGCGTGATCGTGCTCGACGTGGGCGTACAGGCCGCGCAGATCTCGAACCAGTCGCGCATCTATGCGCTGAAGCCCGACGCGCGCAGCCGCGTGAACACGGTGTACATGGTGTGCTATTTCATCGGCGGCGCGCTCGGCTCGTCGGCCGGCGTCGCCGCATGGCGCGCGTTCGGCTGGACCGGCATGTGCGCGGCCGGCCTGCTGTTCACCGCGCTCGCCGGCTGGTCCCACCATCGCGGCGGCCGGCGCGGCTGAGCACGACCGGCCACCGCGGCGTCACGCGTCGGTGCGCGACGCGGCCGGCTCGGCGACGGCGGGCGGCGGCGCGAACGCCGGGGCCGGGTCGATCACCGCGGCGGGATCCATCACCGCCGCGGGCGTCGGCACCGCGAGCGGGACGGCGGAAGGCGCGAGGATCGGCGCGGCCTCCTGCGTGGCGACCGGCTCGGCGGCAGGCGAAGCGTCCGCCGTCACCGCCTGCTCGGCCGCCATGGCCGGCGAACCGGCAGCAGCGGCCGCCGCGGGCCGGCGCGCCGGGTCGAACACGAACGACAATCCGACGCTGCCGAGGATCGCGACGGTCGCGACGACGGTCGCCATCGTCACCGGTTCGCCCAGCAGCAGCGCACCGAGCGCGACCGCGACGATCGGGTTCACGTACATGCAGCTGCTCGCGATGATCGGGCTCGTGTGGCGGATCAGGTAGCCGTACGCGACGTACGCGGCCATCGTGCAGAACACCATCAGGTACACGAACGCGAACACCGGCCCGACGGCCAACTGCTCGACGCGTTCGCCGAGCAGCCACGCGACGATCGTCGACATCAGGCCGCCGAGGCCGATCTGCAGCGACGTCGACAGGAACAGGTCCGACGGCAGCTTGAGCCGCGTCGCGAGATGCGCGCCGCCCGCCCAGAACAGCGCGCCGGCCAGCACGCAGATCGTGCCGAGCGCCGAGTTCGAGGCGGCCGAACCGCCCGAATTCAGCACGACGATGCCGACCATCCCGAGCGCGACGGCCGCCCACTCGCCCTTCGTCACCGGCCGCCCGGCCACCGCCGCGATCACGGTCGCGAACAGCGGCACCGTGGCGACCATCACCGCGGCCGACCCGCTGCTGACCGTGCGCATGCCGAGCGCGATCGTGCCGGACGACAGCGCGACGAGCATCGTGCCGACGATCGCCGAGTTGCGGATTTCCAGCAGCGTCGGCCATTCGGGCTTGCGCCGCAGCGCGAAGATGAACAGCCCGATTCCACCGAGCAGGTTGCGCAGCCCCGACAGCAGCAGCGGCGGGAACGACTGCAGCGCGAAATGCAGCCCGCTGTAGGTCGAACCCCAGACGAAATAGATGAAGACGAGCGCGAGCGCCACGCGGCCGCCGCGGCTTTGCGGCAGGCGGATCCGGAACGAAAAACGGGCGAGGAAATCGAGGAGGCGGTCGAGCGGCGTCATCGAGTCACCCGCTCGCACGTCACGCCGCGTGCTCCGCTGAAAGGCGCCGGCGATGCCGGCAAACGGTCCATGCGGGACCGGGAAGGCAGAGCGAACGTGCGGGACGACATGGCAGTGCGAACGGCGACGAAAGAGAACCGGCAAGCGGCGGCAAAAGGGCAAAAACGGGGCAAAAAAAACGTGCGCAACCGCGCGGCCGCACACGCTCGGCATTATGGCATCAAGGATTCGAAAGCATCGTCGGACCTGTCTGAAAGATATCGACTGATGTTTCGGCGCGACATTTTTTCCGGCGCCGGCCCGGTGAAATCGGGGGCCGGATACGCAATGCGGGGACGGCCGGCGTATCGGAGAGCCGCCTGAGTCGCCATTCGCAGCCGTCGATCCAGCATCGGCCGGACGGCCAGTGATATGCGCCGGCGCTTCGCGGCGCGTCTATCGTGACGGACGGCGTGCCCGCGCGCCGCCGTCTGCAGCCTCTTTCCGACACTCACAACACACATACAAAATTTTGTATAATCCAGATATACTTCCGCCGAAGCCGGTCGTTTTCGTCGGCAGCGCGTTGGCCGATCTCCGCGGCTTTCCGCTGCCGGCACGGCGCGAAGCCGGCCACCAGATCGACCAGGTGCAGCGCGGCCTCGCACCCGACGACTGGAAACCGATGCGCACCATCGGCGTCGGCGTGCGGGAAATTCGCCTGCGCGATGCGAGCGGCGCATTCCGGATCGTCTACGTCGCGACTTTCCCCGAGGCGATCTACGTGCTGCACTGCTTCCGCAAGCAATCGACGCGCACGAACAAGACCGATATCGACCTCGCCGCCCGCCGCTATCGGTCGCTGATGATGGAGTCGAAACGTTGACCAATGAACGTTATGCGAACGTCTGGGACGCAATCGAAAGCGAGCCGGCGGAAGCCGCGAACATGAAACTGCGCTCCGAACTGATGATCGCGCTCAAGCAGCGCATCGCGCGGCTCGAGCTGAGCCAGGCCGAAGCCGCGAAGCAACTGGGCGTCACGCAGCCGCGCGTGTCCGACCTGATGCGCGGCAAGATCAACCTGTTCGGGCTCGACGCGCTCGTGAACATGGCCGCGGCGGTCGGCCTGCACGTCGATCTGCAGGTACGCGAATCCACGTGACGCATGCGCACGCCACGCGCACCGCTCACGATCCGCCGAACCAGTTGTAGCCCTGATCGACCCAGTAGCCGCCCGGGAACGTATCGGTCACGAAGATTTCCATGATGTGCTTCGGGTTCTTGTAGCCGAGCTTGGTCGGCATCCGCAGCTTCATCGGGAAACCGTATTCCGGCGGCAGACGATGGCCGTCGTACTCGAATGCGAGCAACGTCTGCGGATGCAGCGCGGTCGGCATGTCGATGCTCTCGTAGTAGTCGTCCGCACATTTGAAGCCGACGTATTTCGCGTGCGTATCGGCACCGGCGCGCGCGAGGAATGCGCCGAACGGCGTGCCGCCCCAGCGGCCGATCGCACTCCACCCTTCCACGCAGATATGCCGCGTGATCTGTTCCGCGTGCGGCAGCGCATACAACTCGTCGAGCGTCCACACGCGCTTGCCGGTCACGCGGCCCGACAGCACCAGCCGGTACGTCGACGCGTCGACGTGCCGCACTTCGTCGATCCCGTAGTACGCGTTGAACGGAAACGGCCGCGTGATGTCGGCTTCGGTGTAGGTCGGCGCGAGCTGGTTCGGGTTGAACAGCCACGCCTGCACGCGATCGTTCATGCGCGACACTTTTTCGAGAAACGTGTTGACCGATGCATCATCCTGCAGCGTGCAGCCGGTCAGCATCGCAAGGCCGCCGACCGTCAGCACGCGCCGGTTGAAGAGCCGTCGCGACGGCATCTCGAGTTCGCGGCGCAAATCAAGTTCGAGCGACTTCCGGTCGAGCGTCCAGCGCGGCTCGCCGCGGGGTTTTTCGGATTCCGACATGATGATTTCCTTCGCCCGCGAAGCGGGTCAGCGGCCGCGCAGCATCGCGAGCAGCGAGCGCGGCACCAGCAACGCCATCGCGACGTGAACGACGACGAATGCGACGAGCAGCGCCATCGCCCAGAAGTGCACGATGCGCGCGTTGTCGTAGCCGCCGAACAGCTCGCGCAGCAGCGGGAATTGCACCGATTTCCAGATCGTGAGCCCGGACAACACCAACAAGACGAGATCGACGATCGCGGTCAGGTACGCGGCACGCTGCACCGCGTTGTAGACGCTCAGGTCGTCGTGCGACAGCCGCCCGCCGAGCGCGGCGCGCACGTCGCGCCACACCGACGCGGGCGTCACGGGCAGCAGCTTGCGTGCGAGGCGCCCCGTCGCGATCGACATCGCGAGATAGAACAGCCCGTTGCCGACCAGCAGCCACATCGCCGCGAAATGCCATTGCAGCGCGCCGCCGAGCCAGCCGCCGAGCGTGATGCCGTGCGCGAACGTGAACGACGGATAGATCGGCGACGCGTCGTAGATGCGCCAGCCGGATAGCGCCATCAGGATCGCCGCGAGCGCGTTGAGCCAGTGGCTCGCGCGCACCCACCGCGGATGGATCGTCGTCGGCGCGGGCGGCGGCACGCTCGCACGATCGGTGACAGGAACCGTTTGCATGATGATGACTCCCGGAATGAGGCGACGGGACGCTATGCGCGCCGATGACCGGCCGCCCGCGCCCCGCACGCATTCGTCAGTTCGACGGGCTCATGGCGTCCTTCTTCATCGCGTCGCCCTTCTTCATCGCGTCGTGGCCCATCGCATCCTTCTTCATCGCATGCTTCTTCATGCCGTCCTTCTTCATCGCGCCGTCCTTCGCCATCGCGTCGTGGCCCATCGCGTCCTTCGACATCGACATGCCGTCCTTCGACATCGCATCGTTCTGCGCATGGGCGCCCGTTGCGATCGTGGCAAGTGCGGCGACGCAGGCGGCAAGGAATACGTTTTTCATGACATCTCTCCGATACATGGGTTTGGGAGCCGAATAGACGGAGGACGCCGCCGGAAATGACAGCGATGTCGAAAATTTTTTCGAAACGGGAAACAACGGACGGAAATGCTGCACTGCCCGCCCCTTCCGTCCCGGGCGACACGGCGGGTAGACGGCCGCGCCTGCTGCGGCGCACCGCGTCGGCGTCGACGTCCGCGCCCCGCCCGCTGCCCGCCGACATCGGCTTCGCACCCGGTTGAAACCGCCGCCAAGCCGGTGTATCGTGTGCCCTTGCTAACGCGGGGGTCCTGCAATGCGTTCGGTCAAACAACCGGCATTGCGGGTGAGAAATACCCTTTGAACCTGATCTGGATAATGCCAGCGCAGGGAAGCGTACGGATTTCGCCGCCATCCTTCTGACGAAATCCGCCGCCTCACCAAGCCTCGTCTCCTGCTTAGCTCGAGCCCACATTCGTCAAGGGCTCCGGGCAAGCGCCGACGCGCCTGTCCGGCGCCCGCACAGGAGATTGCATGAACGCCAATCCGAAGTTTCTGTCTGCCGACGCGCACGTCGACGCCGCTGCCGTCGCGCCGCTGCCCAATTCGCGAAAGGTCTATGTAACCGGCTCGCAGCCCGACATCCGCGTGCCGATGCGCGAGATCACGCAGGCCGACACCCCGACCGGCTTCGGCGGCGAGAAGAATCCGCCGATCTACGTGTACGACACGTCGGGCCCGTACACCGATCCGGACGCGAAGATCGACATCCGCGCGGGCCTGCCCGCGCTGCGCCAGCGCTGGATCGAAGCGCGCGGCGACACCGAGGTGCTCCCCGGCCTGTCGAGCCAGTACGGCCTCGAGCGCGCGGCCGATCCGGCCACGGCCGACCTGCGTTTCCCGGGCCTGCACCGCAACCCGCGCCGCGCGCAGCCCGGCAAGAACGTCACGCAAATGCACTACGCGCGTCAGGGCATCATCACGCCGGAAATGGAATACATCGCGATCCGCGAGAACCAGCGCCGCGCCGAATACATCGAGAGCCTGAAGTCGAGCGGCCCGAACGGCGCGAAGCTCGCCGCGATGATGGGCCGCCAGCACCCGGGCCAGGCGTTCGGCGCCGCGGCCTTCGGCGCGAACGCGCTGGCCGAGATCACGCCGGAATTCGTGCGCGACGAAATCGCACGCGGCCGCGCGATCATCCCCGCCAACATCAACCACCCGGAATCCGAGCCGATGATCATCGGCCGCAACTTCCTCGTGAAGATCAACGCGAATATCGGCAACTCGGCCGTCACGTCGTCGATCGGCGAGGAAGTCGACAAGATGACGTGGGCGATCCGCTGGGGTGGCGACACGGTGATGGACCTGTCGACCGGCAAGCACATCCATGAAACGCGCGAGTGGATCATCCGCAACAGCCCGGTGCCGATCGGCACGGTGCCGATCTACCAGGCGCTCGAAAAGGTCAACGGCAAGGCCGAGGACCTGACCTGGGAAATCTTCCGCGACACGCTGATCGAACAGGCCGAACAAGGCGTCGACTACTTCACGATCCACGCGGGCGTGCGCCTGCAGTACGTGCCGCTCACAGCGAACCGGATGACGGGCATCGTGTCGCGCGGCGGCTCGATCATGGCGAAGTGGTGCCTCGCGCATCACAAGGAAAGCTTCCTGTACGAACACTTCGAAGAGATCTGCGAGATCATGAAGGCGTACGACGTGAGCTTCTCGCTCGGCGACGGCCTGCGTCCCGGCTCGATCTACGACGCGAACGACGAAGCGCAGCTCGGCGAACTGAAGACGCTCGGCGAGCTCACGCAGATCGCGTGGAAGCACGACGTGCAGGTGATGATCGAAGGCCCCGGCCACGTGCCGATGCAGCTGATCAAGGAGAACATGGATCTCCAGCTCGACTGGTGCAAGGAAGCGCCGTTCTACACGCTCGGGCCGCTGACCACCGACATCGCGCCGGGCTACGACCACATCACGTCGGGCATCGGCGCCGCGATGATCGGCTGGTTCGGCACCGCGATGCTGTGCTACGTGACGCCGAAGGAACACCTCGGGCTGCCGAACAAGGACGACGTGAAGGAAGGGATCATCACGTACAAGCTCGCCGCGCACGCCGCCGACCTCGCCAAGGGTCACCCGGGCGCGCAGGTGCGCGACAACGCGCTGTCGAAGGCGCGCTTCGAGTTCCGCTGGGAAGACCAGTTCAATATCGGTCTCGATCCGGACAAGGCGCGCGAATTCCACGACGAAACGCTGCCGAAGGATTCGGCGAAGGTCGCACACTTCTGCTCGATGTGCGGCCCGCATTTCTGCTCGATGAAGATCACGCAGGACGTGCGCGAATTCGCGGCGCAGCAGGGCGTGTCGGAAACCGAGGCGCTGCAGAAAGGGATGGAGGTCAAGGCGGTCGAGTTCGTGAAGACGGGCGCCGAGATCTATCACCGTCAGTAAGCGCGCGCAGCGGGCCGCACCGGCCCGTCTGGCGATGCCTGAAGCCCGCTTTCGAGCGGGCTTTTTTGCGCATGCCGTGTGCCTGCCGGCGGACGCGAAACAATTGATTACGAAACCGCGCGAGCCTTAACAAGTCCTTACAGCAGCAGCGCGGGGCGGCGCGTAGATTGGGGACATGCGCGGCCGCCAGCCGGTCGTGCGCCTTCCGTTCACTACCACAAGGACAACGATCATGAACTCGATTCGGCGTTTTGGGGTATGCGCGCTTCTCGTCGCGACGGTGGCCAGCCTGTCGGCCTGCGATTCGATGTCGCGACGCCAGCGTGATACGGCAATCGGTGCGGGTGTCGGCGGCGTCGCCGGCGCGGCGATCGGCGGCAACGCGCTGTCGACGCTGGGCGGCGCGGCGGCCGGCGGCATCATCGGTAACCAGGTCGGCAAGTAAGTCGTCCGACATCGGCCGGTTGGGCGTCGTCGCCCAGCCGCAGGCCGGCCGGTCCAACGGCGTTTCCGCGGTGCGGAAGCGCCGTTTTCGTATGTCCTGCCGGAACCGGCGCGGCCGCTGCGCCCGGAAATGATCGGTTACCGTTTTTCATGCCGTGTCATCGGTACTCGGCCTAAGCTACAAGCATCTGCCGATAGCCGGCTCCGCCGGAGACACATCATGAACAGGACCTTCGTCGCCGCGGCGCTTGCCTGTACGACGCTTGCCGGTTGCTACTATCCGTACGGCTATTATCCGGGCGGCTATTACACGGCGGCGCCGGTGCCGGTACAGCCCGCGCCCGTGTATGTCGATCCCGCCCCCGCCTATTACTATCCGGCGCCTGCGTATGCGCCCGCATGGGGCGGTTACTGGGGCCCGGCGCTGTCGCTCAATTTCGGCTTCGGCGGACGCGGCGGCTGGCGTCATCACTGATCCGACCGGCCGCGCCGCACGCGGTCGGCCGGCCGCCGCCCGGCGGCAAACCGGCGAAATTCCCGTTTCTTGTCGTTTCATCCGATCATGAAACGACGGTGAGGTCGCGCGGTGTAAGATTCCTCGCATCCCGTCCCCGCCCTCGCCGATCGATGTCGCCCAAGAACGCTTTCCTGCTGACCGTGCTCGCCGCCCTGTGGGGCGCATCCTTCCTGTTCATCCGGGTCGGCGTCGTCGATTTCGGCGTCGCGCCGCTGATGGCGCTGCGCGTGGGCATCGGCGCGCTGTTTCTCGCGGGCTTCGCGCTGACGCGCTTCAAACCCGCCGATCTCGGCGCCCGGCTACGCCGTCATGCGTGGCCGCTGTTCGTCGTCGGCGCACTGAATTCGGGCATCCCGTTCTGCCTGTTCGCGTTCGCCGAACTGACGCTGTCGGCCGGGTTGACGTCGGTGATCAACGCGACGACGCCGCTGTGGGGCGCGCTCGTCGCTTACCTGTGGCTGAAGGACAAGCTGTCGCTGCCGCGCGCGCTCGGCCTCGTGATCGGGTTTGCCGGCGTGCTCACGCTCGTGTGGAACCAGGTCGCGAACGCGCACGGCGACACGGGCGCCAGCGCGACCGCGCTCGCCGCGGCGGCCGCACTCGGCGCGACGCTGCTGTACGGCATCGCGGCCAACTATACGAAACGCAAGCTCAGCGGCGTCGATCCGCTCGTCAACGCGGCCGGCAGCATGATCGGCTCGACCGTGCTGCTGCTGCCGTTCGCGATCGCGACGTGGCCGGCCGCGCCGGTCGGGGTGCACGCATGGGGCGCGGTGCTCGCGCTCGGCGTCGCGTGCACCGGCATCGCATATTTCATCTTCTTCTACCTGATCGCGCATGTCGGGCCCGCCCGCGCGATTACCGTCACGTTCGTGATCCCCGTGTTCGGGCTGCTGTGGGGCGCGCTGTTCCTCGGCGAACACGTGTCGGCCGTGATGATCGAAGGCTGCGTGATCGTGCTCGTCGGCACCGCGCTCGCCACCGGCGTGATCAAGCGGATTCCGGGCGTCCGACCGCGCGGCGGCGAGGCGACCTGACGATCGGCGCGCCGGGCGCGCACGGACCGCCGCCGGTCGCGCGGCGATGCCGGTGTCGACGCGACGCGGGTTGGCCGACGCGCCGCCGATCGCACCGCGGTGCGCGGGCATTCGTTTCATTCGTCTGACGGCGGCGGTTGACCGCCGGAATTTCCCGTATCCGCCTGCGCATCGGGCGGCATCGACGCACGGTCATGCCGCCGTCGTGTCGCGGAATTGTCATCTGTCGCCGTCATGCCCTTCGTTTCGCGACGGTCATGCACCGTACGCAGGCATGCGACGCCGTCGCCGCGCTGCCGCGCACGGGCCGGAATCGCGGTGTACCGTTTGCGTCTGGAGTTACCCTGATACGCGCGCCGCGGCAATCCCGTTACACTCGGAACACTTATTCGCAGAAGGCGTTTCGATGCCCCACGTTCTTTCGCGCCCGCCTGCGCATGCGGCTGCATCGGCGTGGCGGGGCGTCGGCGCCCCGCCGCCCGCTTCCGGGCACCGTTGACATGAAGCCCGCTCGCGACCTGTCGCTCGACGCCCTCCTCCAACGCCTCACGCCGACACCCCACGGCTGGCTCGCCACCTATCGCACCACGACGTTGCGCAGCGTGTTCCAGCCCGTGCTGTCGATCACGCACAAGCGCGTCGTCGGCTACGAGGCGCTGCTGCGCGTCGTCGACGGGAACGGTGCGCTGGTGTCGCCCACCGCCCTGTTCGACAAGACGCGCGGCGACGCCGACGCGCTGCTGCTCGACCGGCTCGCGCGCTGCCTGCACACGGCCAACTTCGTCACGCAAGGCATCGGCGACGGCTGGCTGTTCCTGAACGTGACGCCGCGCGTGCTGGACACTGGCCTCGTGCAGCGCGAGTTCGTCGAGGCGCTGTGCCGGCATTTCGCACTGCCGCCGAACCGCATCGTGCTGGAAGTGATCGAGCAGCCGGCGCGCGACGAAGCCGCGCTCGCCCGCACGATCGACATGATCCAGCATCGCGATTTCCTGATCGCGATCGACGATTTCGGCACCGGCTTCTCGAACTTCGACCGCGTGTGGCGCGCGCGGCCCGACATCGTGAAGCTCGACCGCTCGCTCGTCGAGCGTTCGACCGGCTCGGCCGACGATCGCCGCATCATGCATCACCTCGTGTCGATGCTCCACCAGGCCGGCGCGATGGTGCTGGCCGAAGGCGTCGAAAGCGACGACGCGCTGCAGGCGCTGATGGAAGCCGACATCGATTTCGTGCAGGGTTTCCAGTTCGGCCAGCCCGACGCGTCGATCGCGCACGCGAGCGCGGCGGCGCCCGCGATGCTCGACGCCGCGTGGCGGCGCTTCATCGCCCGCCGGCATACGCCGGTGGCCGCCGAGCAGCCGGGCTTCGACGCGATCGAACGGCTCGTGCTCAGCGGCGCGGCCGCGTTTTCGGCGAGCGGCAGCCTGCAGGACGCCGCGCAACGCGTGTTCGCGGTGCCGGCCGCGCGACGCGTGTTCGTCACGGACGAGACCGGCGAACAGTTCCTGCCGTCGATCGGCGCACCGCCCGACGACAGCCAGGCGAGCGTCACCCGCCTCGCCCCGCTATTCCCCGAGACCCACAGCAACTGGTCGCGGCGCCCGTATTTCCAGCGCGCGATCGCCGCCCCCGGACGCGTCGCGCTGATGGGCCCGCACTTCTCGCTGACGGAAGGCCGCGACTGCTATACGGCCGCCGTCGCGATCCGCGCGCAGAGCCGGCTCGTCGTGTTCTGCGTCGACTTCGTGCTCGACAGCGCGGGAACCGTGATGCGGTAAGCGGCGCGCACGGCGGACGGTCGCGTTCGCCTCCGACAAGCACCGCCCCTTCGTTCGTCAGTCGACCACCTTCCCGCGCCCCGACTTCACCACGCTGCGGCGCGACTTGTGCTCGAGCCGCCGCTCCTTCGACGCGCGCGTCGGCCGCGTGGCAACCCGCGCACGCGGCGTGTACGCGACGCTGCCGATCAGCGCATCGAGACGAGCGAGCGCGGCCTCGCGATTCTTCTCCTGCGTCCGATATTCCTGCGACTTGATCACGACGATACCGTCGCGCGTGATGCGCTGGTCGGACAGCGCGAGCAGCCGCTCCTTGAGGACCGGCGGCAGCGACGACGCGCGGATGTCGAAGCGCAGATGAATCGCGCTCGACACCTTGTTGACGTTCTGCCCGCCCGCGCCCTGCGCGCGCACGGCCGTCCATTCGACGTCGGCCGGATCGAGCGTGTAACGGATCATCATCGCGAAGCCTCCATGCGGCGCCGCGCGAGCGCCTCGTCGACGCGGGCAGCGAGCCCCGAATCGCGCTGCGTGCGCGTCGCGACCGCCTGCGCCAGCACGCGCCGCGGCCCGATCACCTGCACGCGCGTGCGCGCGCGCGTGACGGCCGTATAAACGAGCTCGCGCGTCAGCACCCGGCCGAACGACGCGGGCAGCACGAGCGCCGCTTCGTCGAATTCCGAGCCCTGCGACTTGTGCACCGTCAGCGCGAACGCCGTTTCGTGCGGCGGCAGCGCAGCCGGCGACACCGCGCGCGCGGTGCCGTCGGCGCGCCGGAACCACACGCGCAGCACGCCGTGCGCGTCGGGCAGCGCAATGCCGATGTCGCCGTTGAACAATCCCAGCGCATAGTCGTTGCGCGTGACCATGATCGGCCGCCCGCTGAACCAGTGCGCGCCGACCGCGAGCGGCACGCGCGCCGCATGCCGCACGTGCGCGGCCACCAGCGCGTTGACGTGTTCCGCGCCGCGCGAGCCGCTGCGGGTCGCGCACAGGATCCGGAACCGGTTGAGCGCGTCGAACAGCGGCAGCGGATCGGGCGCCAGCGCGGCCAGCGCGTCGCGCAATGCGTCGAGGTAGGCGCCGAAGCGCCGTGCGAGCCGCTCGACCGTCGACGACGCCAGCGTGTCGCCCGCATCGTCGTGAAACGATGCGGCTGCCGAGTCGTCGGCGGGCAGCGCATCGAGCGCCGCCTGCACGTCGCCGTGGCGGATCGCGAGCGACAGCCGCCCGATCGGCGAATCGAGCCCGAAGCGGTAATTGCGTTCGAGCCATACGACGCAGTCCGCGAGCGGCGCCGACGCCGGTGCGGGCGTGCCGGCGGACGCGGCAGCGGCTTCGCCGGTCAATGGCGATGCAGCCGCCGTCGCCACTGCCGATGCAAGTGCCGCGCCGTCTGCGTCGAACGGCGGTAGCTCGACGGCGTCGAGCCATGCGAGGTCGTTGGCCTCGATCCAGGCCGGCGCATTGCCGTCTGGTGCGCCGGCATCGGCCGGTGCCGACTCGGTGGGCTGTGGCGGCGCGATGTCGGCCGTCGACGACACTTCGTCATCCTGCGGTTCGTCGTCGAAGAGCGACGCCTGTCGCGCATCGACTTTCGACGACCGAGGCGCCGATCTGCGTGAAACGGGAGCAGACGCCGATGGCGACGCCGGAGCACGTGCGGAAGCAGGAACCGGATGCGCGGCCGAAACCGCCGCCGCCGGCGCAGCTTCGTCCGGCATCGGCAACGCCGCGACGAACGCCGCCTCGTCGATACCCAGCGCCTGCGCGATGCGCGTGCGCGCCGCGGCGGTGAACGCCGGCCGCGCGCTCAGCTCCGCGAACACGGCGCCGGCCTCGACCGCCGCCAGTTGATCCTTGTCGCCCAGCAACACGAGCCGCGCGCCCGGCGCGAGCGCGTCGAGCAGATGCGCGGCGAGCGCGACGTCGATCATCGACGCCTCGTCGACGACGATCAGATCGTACGGCAGCGGATTGTCGCGATGATGCCGGAAACCGGCCGCCCCGCCGCCGCCCAGCAGCCGATGCAGCGTGTACGACGTGTCGGGCAGGCGCGCCGCGAGCTCGGGCGGCAGATCGCCGGCCCGCGCGTGCAGCGCCTCCTGCATCCGCTGCGCGGCCTTGCCGGTCGGTGCGGCCAGCGCGATGCGCAGCCCCGGGTGCGCGTCGAGCAGACAGGCCAGCACGCCGACGACGGTCGTCGTCTTGCCCGTGCCCGGGCCGCCGCTGACGATCGTCACGCGGCCCGTCAGCGCGACGATCGCCGCGACGCGCTGCCAGTCGACTTCGCCGGTAGCCGGCCCGAAGTAACGGGCGAGACTGTCGCGCAAACGGTCGGGCGACAGGCCTTCGTCCGGCGCGGCGACACCGGCCTGCGCGACGAGCGCATCGGCGAGCCGCCGTTCGTAATCGAAATAGCGCGACAGGTACAGGTGATCGAGCCGATCGACGATCAGCGGCCGTTCGTCGCCGCGCGCGAGCGTGCCGAACGCGACCACGCCGCTCGCGGCGAGCGCGGCTCGCACTTCGTCGAGCGGTGCTTCGTAGCGCTGCGCGAGCGCGCCAAGCGCGACGCACACGTGGCCGCCGGCGGTCGCGCGGCTCGTCGCGAACGCGGCGCGCGCCGCCCAGCGCGCCGACGCGGACGGCGCACCGGCACGCCGCGCGAGGTCGCCGATGCGGCGCGCAAAGCCCTCCGCGAGCGCGATGCCGAAATCGGCCGGCTCGGGCAGCCGCGCGACGAGGCCGCCGGTGAATTCGAGCATGTCGTCGGACGCGGTCATGCGCGGCCCCCTTCCATCATCCGGTCGAGTGCGTCGACGAGTGCGCGGGCGGGCCGCCGCGCATGCACGCCGGCCGGCTCGCCGCCGCTGCGCCAGCCGGGCCGCACGCCGCGCACGAACAGGTACAGGTAACCCGCGATGTGCGTGTCGTAGTCGTAATCGGGCAGCCGGCCGCGCAGGTAGCGATGCAGCGCGACCGTATAGAGCAATGCCTGCAGGTGATACGCGTGATCGGCCATCGCGACGTCGAGCGCGCGCGGGCCATAGGCATCCGGCGTCGTGCCGAGGTGATTCGACTTCCAGTCGACGATCCAGAAACGGCCGTCGTGTTCGACGATCATGTCGATGAAACCCTTGATGAAACCGGCGAGCGTACCCGCCTCCAGTGCAACGTCCGGATAGCCGTGCGCGACCAGCAGCCGGCGCAGCGCCATCAGGTCGAGCGACGGCGCCGGAAACAGGAAGCCCATTTCGTCGAGCCGCTTCGCCGGATCGAGATCGACGAGCCGCATGCCCGGCACGAGCTCGGTGTGCACGACGTCGTCGACGAGCCGCACCATCATCGCCGGCAGGCGCGTCGCAAGCGCCGGCTCGGCCTCCACCGGCCGGTCGTGCAGCGCGCCGAGCGCGGCCTTGTGCCACGATTCGCGCTCCGTGAACCGGCTGAGCTCGAACAGGCGGTGCAGGCATTCGCCGGCCGCCGCGCCGCGCGGGAACACGAGGATGTCGTCGTCCGGCGGGTCGGCCGCGACCGTATCGGCCAGCGTCAATTCGCCGTCCGGCGTCACCGCGGCCAACGCGTCGTGATCGGGCCGCAGTTCGTCGTCGGGCACGGCCGCGACGCCCGCCTCCTCGCGCGCCATCGACGCGGTCAGCGAGCTGAAGCTCGCCATCCGCCACGCATCGCGCAGCACGCGCGTCGCATGGCGCGCCGCGAGCGTCTGCGACGCGTCGTGCCCGGCCGCGAGACGCTCGCGGCGCGCAGGCACCGGCAGCGGCGCGACGCTCACCGGGCCGCCCGCCAGCGCGCGCCACGCCGCATCGAGCGCGGCTTCGTCGGGCGGCTCGTCGAGCCACGCATCGAACGCAAGGCCGGCGCCCGCGACGAGCCAGTTGAGCACGCTGCGCCGCGCTTCGCGCGTCGAGCGCGACGACAGGTAGGGGCCGGCCACGACATAGCAGCGATAGACCGCGCGCGTAAGCGCCACATAGACGAGCCGCGCGCGCTCCGCGGCCTGCTCGCGCAACACCTGCCGCGCCGCGTGCGCGGCCGCTTCGTCGTCGCATCCGTAATGCAGCACCGCATCGCCCGCATCGTCGTGATACTCGCGCGCATCGGGCAGCGCGGACGACGGCGGCTCGCGCAGCCCGCCGTCGTTGAGGAACGGACAGAACACGACCGCGTATTCGAGCCCCTTCGACTTGTGCACCGTGACGATCTGCACGAGGTTGCGGTCGGATTCGAGCCGCAGTTGCGCTTCCTCGCCGCCGCCGTCGAGCCGTTGCGCGGCGAGCCAGCGCAGCGTCGGCGCGATGCCCGGCTGCGCGGATGCGCGCGCCTGCGTCAACTCGGCCAGATGGTTGATGTCGGTCACGCGGCGCTCGCCGTCCGCACCGGCCATCAGCCGCTCGGCGATTCGCAGCTCGCGCGTGAACGTGCGCCACATCACCGCGAAGCCGCGTTCGCGCCACAGCAGCCGATACCGCGAGAAGCGCTCGACCCAGCTCATCGCGTCGGCGCTGTCGACCGCCGACGCGCCGGATGGCGCATCGCCGTCGCCCTGCTCCATGCGCCAGAGCGCGCCGGCATCGAGCCCGAACCAGTCGGACGCGAGCGCCGCGCGCAGACGCCGCAGGTCGCCCGGTGCATCGATCGCCGCCAGCACGCGTTCGAGCTGCTCGGCGTCGCCGGTCGAGAACACCGACGCCTGCGCGAGCTCGACGCTGCTGATGCCCCACGTCGCGAGCACGCGCTTCACGAGACTGCCCTGCCGGTGCGTCTGCACGAGCACCGCGATGTCGCCCGGCGACAACGGCGTGTCGCCCAATCGCACGCGCCCTTCACGCGCGCCGCGCATCAGCCGCGCGATCTCGGCCGCGCAAGCCTGGGCAGCCTGCGCTTGCGCATCGCGCTTGAGCAGCGTGCCCTCGCCGCCCGGCAGCGCCCACACGCGAAAATCGCCGGCCGGACCCGGATCGGTTTCGTCGACGAACGGCGCACGCACGCGCGTGCCGGCGCGCACCGCGTAATAGTCGAGCCCGTCGAGCACGAACGCGCGCGGATTCGACATGAAGAAACGGTTGCATGCGTCGACGATCGCGGGCGTCGAGCGCTGGTTCACCGCGAGCGTGTAGCACGCGCTCGCCCGTGCGCGCGCCGCGAGATAGGTATGCAGATCGGCCGCGCGGAAACTGTAGATCGCCTGCTTCGGATCGCCGACGAGGAACAGCGGGCCGCCCGGCGCGAAGATCCGGTCGAAGATCGCGAACTGCAGCGGATCGGTATCCTGGAACTCGTCGATCAACGCGGCCGGATAGCGTGCGCGCAGCGTCTCGGCGAGCCACGGATGCGCATGCAGCGCGTGATACAGGTTCGCGAGCAGATCGTCGAACGACACGACTCGCCGCGTGCGCTTGCGCTCGGCCAGCGCGCCGGGCGCCATGTCGAGCCATTCGGCGATCAGCGCGAGCCAGCGCGCGCGCTGCGCGGCCTCGGCGGCGGCCACCGCCGCTTCGAGCGCGTCGGCCACGTCGAAGAACGCGTGGGCGGGCGTCGCACCGCCTTTTTTCGTCGCCTTCGTCAGCGCGGTTTGCGTGAGCTTCAGCGCGGCTTTCGGCAGCGCGGCCGTCGCGTCGCCCTGCTCGAAATGCACGGCCCACGCGGCGAGCGCATCGGCGAGCGCATCGGGCTTGTGCGAGCGCTGATTGAGCGCCGGCTGCGCGGCGCGCAGCAATGCATCGATCGCGTCGCGCTCGGCCGCCCACATCCGCGCGGCCTCGGCGAAACATTCGGCCGCCGCCGCTTCGGCCGATTCGTCCGGCTCGGTCACGCCGTCCCAGCGCAGCGCGGCGAGCGGCTTCTTCAGCCGGCGTGCGAGCTGCGCATCGAGCGCGGCCGGGCCGGCGCCCGATTCGACGAGCCACGTTGCGAAGCCCGGCCAGCGCGCGGCCGCCGGTTCGACGCGCGTGCGCCAGAAATCCGCCGCGAGTTCGAAGCGCAGCGACGCATCGTCGGCCTCCATGTCGAACGCGAACGGCATCGCCGCCGCGAACGGCGCTTCCTGCAGCGCGCGCTGGCAGAACGCGTGGATCGTATGGATCGCGGCCTGGTCGAACGCGCGCAGCGCGCGGCGGATCCGCTTCACGGCCGTCTCGGCGTCGAGCGCGCCGCCGTCGCCGAGCGTCGTCTCCAGCAGGCGAGCGATGAACGGATCGCCGCCGTCGTCGCCCGTGTCGAGCGCATGCGCAAGCTGCGCGAGCCGGCTGCGAATCCGCTCGTGCAGCTCGGCCGTCGCCGCCTTCGTGAAGGTCACGACGAGGATTTCGTCCGCGCCGAGATCCTTTTCGAGCAGCAGGCGCACGTACAGCGCGCAGATGTTCCAGGTCTTGCCGGTGCCGGCCGACGCCTCGATCTGGTTGACGCCGTCGAGCGGGCACGCGAACACGTCGAGTTCGAGCGCCGGCTGCTGCGACACGGCACTCATGCGACCTCCTTCAGATGCTCGACGAGCGGTTCGAACACGAGCCGCGCAAGCGTGCCGAACGGCTCGTCGAGCGACGGATGCGCACCGCGCCACGCGATCGCGATGGCCGGATCGTCGGCTTCGCTCACGACCCGCTCGTTGATCCACACGCTCGCGGCCTTCGCCTCGCCGTCGGATACCCTCGCCCACGCACTGCGCGGGAAAAACTGCAGCGGCATGCGCCGCCCCGCGCGAAACAGCGCGGCCAGCGGCGCGAGCCGTTCGAGCGGCGCCGCGACAGGCGTCAACTCGAACGCGCCGCCGCTGCCGAACCACAGCGTGCGGCGCGGGCCGCCGGGCTCGATCGCACAGTAGACGAGATGCGCGAGCCACGCGGACAGATAGTCGCGCGCGCTCGGCCGTGCATAGCGATAGATGACCTGCCCGGCCGGCGTCAGCCGGTTCAGCGTGCCGTGCAACTCGAGCGGCGCGCTCACCGCATCGGCCGACAGCATCGCGTCGTCGGCGCCGAACAGCGCCTGCTCGGTGTCCGGCCACTTCGGCACGACGGTGAGCGAGAACGGCCGCCGCTCGATGCCGTCGGCCAGCGCTCGGCGTACGTTCGACGCAAGCTGCGTCATCGAACCGAGCGCCTGGTCGCGCCACACCGCGCCCGTCGCGCCGCCGGGCAACTCCGGGCTCGCGTCCGCGATGCGCAGCGCGCGATCGTGCACGCCGCCGTCGCCCGCTTCGATCAGCAGCGGCAGCACGCGCTCGGCGAGCGCGTCGCTGCCGGCAAAGTCCAGCGCGAACGGCTCGGTATCGAGCAGTTCGGCCTGCGCGTCGGCCAGCACGATGCCGAGCCGGCCGCGCAGCAACGCACGCGCCGGATGCCGCCAGAAGCGCTCGAATTCGCTGAACGCGACGGGCTCGACCGGCTCGGCCGGCAGCGGCTGCGCGAAGAACGGCTGCTCGCGCGGCCCATTGCGCGACGCTTCGGCAGCCAGCAGCGACGCGAGCGTCGCCCGCTCGGCGTCGTACGAAACGAGGTCGCTGCCCGGCTGGAAATACGCGGCCGCGAACGGCTGCAGCGGATGCTCGACAATGAACGCGCGGCGCGCGGCGTCGACCGCGTCCGGTGCGGCGCCGGGCCCGGCCGTGACGTCCGCCAGATGATCGAGCAGTTCGTCGACGAGCGCCGCGGGCGGCAACGGCGCATTGTCGCGAATGCTGCGGCCCGTGTAGGCGATCAGCAACCGGTCGCGTGCGGCCAGCAGCAAATCGAGAAACAGATTGCGCTCGTCGTCGCGGCGCTGCCGGTCGCCCAGCTTCGGCAGCACGGCCATCAGGTCGAATTCGTCCGCGCGCGCGAGGCTCGGCAGCACGCCGTCGTCCATCCCGAGCAGGCAGACGACGCGATACGGCAGCCCGCGCAGGCTCGTCAGCGACGAGAACGTGACGCCGCCCCACGGCACGCCGCCGCGGGCCGGATCGTCGAGCGCCGCCGCGAGCCCCGCGCGGACGACGGCCGCCGGCAGCGCCTCGTCGGGCGCCCCCTCCGTCATCGCGGCCAGCATCGCATCGAGCGCATCGCGCACGCCGGCCAGCGCGTCGGCATACGCGGCGCCCGAATCGAAGAAGCGCGCGAGCGTGTCGCCAAACAGTTCGCTCCAGCCGCGCGGCGTGTGCGATTCCGCGAGCCGCCGCGCGAAGCCGTCGAGATCGTCGGTGAAGCGCGCGAGCCGGCCGAGCAGTTCGGCCTCGCTGCCGGTGGCCGCCTCGATCGGCAGCCATGCACCGATCGGCGCCGCGCCTTCGGGCATCGCATAGCCGAGAAAGAGCCGCGCGAGCGCATCGGAGAACGTATGGCGCGGCGCGGGCACGGCCGCGTCGTCGCTCGCGAGCGGCGACAGCCCGCGCCGCGCGCCGGCGGCCGCGAGCCAGGTCTGCACCGTTTCGAGCGCGGCCGCGTCGATGTCGTAGCGCGCGGCCACCGCATCCACGCGCAGCCATTCGACCAGCTCCGGCGCGCCGACCTGCCGCTCCGGCAACGCGAGCCAGTCGAGCAGCACGCGCGCAACCGGGTTCGCCTGCGACGGCGGCAGGCCGGTGATCCGGTAAGGCACCCGCGCGCCGCCGGCGCCGGCCGTGCCGAACACCGCGTCGATCAGCGGCCCGGCCGCGGCGAGATCGGCCACCGCGACGAGCACGTCGGACGGCTGCAGGCTCGCATCGGCGTCGAACCACGCGAGCAGCCGGTCGTGCAGCACCTCGAGCTGGCGCGCGAGGCTGTGGCACACGTGCACCTCGATTCCGCGCTCGACCGGCGTGTCGCCGATTTCGGCTTCCGGCTGCAGCTCGAGGATCGCGTTCTGCACGCGCGCGAGCCAGGTGGGCGCGGGATTCTCGACGAAACGCGACGCATCGCCCGACGCGGCGCTTTCGGTCAGCTCATGCAGCATGTGCAATTGCGCCTGCGTCTGCCTGCCCCATTCGGCGAGCAGCGGATGGCCGACTTCCTGGTAGTCGCGCCGCCCGGCCGCATCGAGCGCCTCGGCGTGCGCGGCGGTCACGATGTCGAACCAGAATTCGCGGCACGGGTTCAGCGCGTAGACGCGCACGTCGATCCAGCGCGACAGTTCGCGCAGCAGCGCGACGTGCAGCGGCGGCATCGTCGGCAGCGCGAACACGCTGACCGATTCGGGCCAGTCGGCGCGTGCGACCGCCTCGGCATCGAGATGGCGCGCGTCGACGAGGAAACGGTGCGCAGGCGGCGTACCGCTGTCGCTCAGCTCGGCCAGCAGCGCACGCCACAGCGCGGCCTGCCAGCGTTCGTCGTCGCGCGCGGCGTCGCTGATCCCGCGCGGCGCGCCGTCGCCCGCGAGCACCGATTCGCCGGCCTGCCACGCGGCCAGCCATTCGGGGCGATAGGTCAGGTAGTGATCGAGCACGGCCGCGACGCGATGGGCCAGTTCGTAGCGCATCGCGTCGTCGGAGGCCGACAGATACGCGGCCAGCCGCGGCGACGCGAGCCACGGCGCGTCGCCTGCCGGCTGCGCGAACAGCCGGTAGCAGCGCCACACGAGCCGGTCGGGCGCGAACGGCGAACGCGCGGGCACCGTCAGCACGCGGCCGATCTGCGCCCACAGCCACTGCGCGAGATAAGTGAACTCGACGTTCGCGCACACGCCATTGCGCGCGGCGATGTCGAGCTCGAGGCGGCGGCGCAGCGCCGCGCTCGGCACGATGACCTGTTGCGGCGCCCACGGGCCGTTGCGGGCCGGGAACGCGGCCAGATCCTCGAGCAGCGCGTCGGCCAGCGTTTCGTGACGGTTCGAATAGAAAAGATGGAGCATGAAGCGGGCGTCGGAACCTCGCACCGGCGGGGCCGGGCGAACAGGATCACCAAGGATAGCAAATGGGCCGCCGCCGCGAACCTCGGCCGGAAAGCCAGCTTTTACGAGACGCGAAATACGATAGACTCGTCGCCAGTCAATACGCCGCCCCGGGCGTCTTCGTCTGTCATTCAGCTCATCGATGCGCTATTCGGTCGAAATCAGAAAGTTTTTCTACAGCCAGTACTTTTTCGGCGGCCTGCGGATCGCGGTCGGCGTGTCGCTGCCGGCCGTGTTGTGCCTGATCGTGTTTCACAACCGGGAGCTCGGCTTCACGATCTCGACGGGCGCGCTCGGCGCGTGCGTCGTCGACATGCCGGGCCCGCTCAAGTACAAGCACAACGAAATGCTCGCGTGCAGCGTGATCGGCTTCCTCGCCGCGCTCGCCACCGGCCTCGCGACCCCGAACATCTTCGCGCTGTGGCTCACGATCGTGCCGCTCACGTTCGTGCTGTCGCTGATCGTCGTCTACGGCAACCGCTGGCCGCAGATCAGCTTCGCGACGCTGTTCATGATGGTGATGACGCTCGAGGAGAAATTCACGCCGCTGCAGGCGTTCGTCAACGCCGGCTGGATTCTCGCGGGCGGCCTCTGGTACACGTACTGGGCCACGCTCGTGTCGCAATGGCAGGCGCGTCGGATCGAGCAGCAGGCGCTGGCCGAAAGCCTGTTCGCCTGTGCCGACTACCTGCTCGCGCGCGCGCAGTTCTACGATCTCGACGCCGATCTCGACGAGTGCTACCGCAATCTCGTCGCGAAGCAGATCACCGCGGTCGAAACGCAGGAAACCGCGCGCGACATCGTGCTGCGCAACCTGCCGAAGCTGCGGCGCGGCAAGCTCGATCCCGGCCGCACGACGATGTACAACCTGTTCATCAACAGCGTCGACCTGCACGAGCTGTTCGTCGGCGCGCACACCGATTATCCGCTCGTGCGCAACACGTTCGGCGGAACGGACCTGATCATTTTCTATCGCGACCTGATCCGCAAGGCCGCCGCCGATCTCGAGGAGGTCGGCCTCGCGGTGCTCGAAAACCGCGCGCCGCATTCGCACATCAGCGTGAAGGCCGAACTGCGCGCGATCGAGTACGAGATCGAGCTGATGCGCAAGAAGAACTTCGCGGCCACCAACCCGGAAGCGTATGCGGCCGTGCTCGCGACGTTCCGGCGCATCTGGAGCGCGACGCGCCTGATCGACCGGATGCGCCGCAACCTGTCGGGCCGTGCCGATCCGCAGCAAACCGAACTGAAGATCGACAAGGCGCTCACGCGCTTCCTGCAGCGCCGCCGCATGTCGCCGCTGCTGATCTTCTCGAACCTGAACATGCGCTCGCCGAGCTTTCGCCATGCGCTGCGCGTGACGATCGCCGTCGCGGTCGGCTTCTGGATCGGCCGGCTGCTGCCGCTCACGAACGCGTACTGGATCGTGATGACGACCATCATCATCCTGAAGCCCGGCTACTCGCTGACCAAGCAGCGCAACGCGGCGCGTATCGTCGGCACGCTGATCGGCTGCGCGGCGAGCGTCGCGCTGATCTACACGGTCAAGGATACGCACCTGCTGATCGCGATCATGTTCGGGTCGATGGTGATGAGCTACAGCCTGCTGCTGTTCAACTATGCGGCGAGCGTCGTGTTCACGTCGTCGTACGTGCTGCTGATGTTCCACCTGCTCGCGCCGGGCAGCATGCGGATCATCGGCGAGCGCGCGATCGACACGGTGGTCGGCTGCATGATCGCGATCGCCGCGAGCCGGCTGTTCCCGTACTGGGAATACCGGCTGATGGGCAAGCTCGTCACCGACATGCTGACGTCCACCCGCAAGTATTTCGAGGCCGTATGGCGCGCCGGGCGCGGCATGTCGCCGCCGCCGGTGCCGACCGCCGACGGCGCTGCCGTCGTCGCGGGCGTCGCGGCCGCGATCGAGTCGCCGACGGCCAGCCTCGAGGACGACTACCGCTACCGCCTCGCCCGCAAGGACGTGCACATCGCGTTCGCGAACCTCGGGCAGGCGTTCCAGCGGATGATGATCGAGCCGAAGGCGCACCAGCGCTTCGTGCCCGAACTGAACGACCTGCTCGTGCAGACGCACGTGCTCGGCGCGCAGATCACGGCCGCCGCGCCGCTGATCCGCAGCGCATGCGCGGCCGATGGCGGCCTCGTTCACGACGACGCGCTGCAGCGCGGCCTCGCCGCCGTGCTCGACAATCTCGAGAAGGCCGAGGCCGGCGAGCCGCCGCCCGCCGACCAGCTCGAAGCGTCGAAGCAGATCACGCGCGATCTCGATGCGATGGTCGTGTCCGCGGAAAAATCCGATGCGGTCGGCGCCGAGCTCACGCACGACCTGAAGGTGCTCGCGCACCAGTGCAAGCAGATGCTCGCGTCGTCGCTGCTGATCCGCAAGGATGCGAGCGTGATCCGCCTGCCTGCCTGACCTCCGTATGTCCACGCCGGCAGGCCGGCCCGCGCACGCCGCGGATCGGCCTGCCGGCACGCCTCGATTCAACGATCCCCGAAGAAGCATGCCCCAGCCGCTCCACGCGGCCCGCGGCGCGCGACCGCCGCACGCCCCGTTCCGCTCGCCGCACTAGTCAGGGAATACCCGATTCCGGTCACCGGGTCCGGCTTGTTATCATTCGTTCACATTCAAGTTGTATAGACAACTTGACGCAGTCGAACCGGCCCCGCTCGCCAGGTTCGTCGCATAACGATATCGGAGACTCCATGAAAAACTTGCAGCGCCACCTGAGCGCGCGGCACATCCGCTTTCTCGCGCTGGGCTCGGCGATCGGCACGGGCCTGTTCTACGGTTCGGCGTCCGCGATCCAGCTCGCGGGCCCGGCCGTGATCCTCGCGTACATCCTGGGCGGCGCGGCCGTCTACATGGTGATGCGCGCGCTCGGCGAGATGGCCGTGCGCGAACCCGTCGCCGGCTCGTTCGGCCACTACGCGACCGAGAACCTCGGCCCGTTCGCGGGCTTTGTCACCGGCTGGACCTACACGCTCGAAATGGTGATCGTCGCGATCGCCGACATCACCGCATTCGGCATCTACATGGGTTTCTGGTTTCCGGACGTGCCGCAATGGATCTGGGTGCTCGGCGTCGTCGCGGTCATCTGCGGGCTGAATCTGTGCCACGTGAAGGTGTTCGGCGAGCTCGAATTCTGGCTGTCGATCATCAAGGTCGGCGCGATCGTCGCGATGATCGGCGGCGGCGTCGCGATCCTGCTGACCGGCATGCACTTCGGCCATTCGGCCGACGTGCCGACCTTTGCCAACCTGTGGAACCATGGCGGCTTCTTCCCGAACGGCGTCGGCGGCCTGATCGCGTCGCTGTCGGTCGTGATCTTCGCGTACGGCGGGATCGAGGTGATCGGGATGAGCGCCGGCGAGGCGAAGGACCCGGAGCGCGTGATTCCGCGCGCGATCAACGCGGTGCCCGCGCGGATCCTGCTGTTCTACGTGCTGACGATGGTCGTGCTGATGTCGATCAGCCCGTGGACCGGCGTCGGCAGCGACGGCAGCCCGTTCGTGCAGATCTTCTCGGCGCTCGGCGTGAAGTCGGCCGCGACGATCCTGAATCTCGTCGTGATCAGCGCGGCGATCTCGGCGATCAACAGCGACATCTTCGGTGCGGGCCGGATGATGTTCGGGATGGCGCGGCAAGGCCAGGCGCCGCGCGTGCTGACGACGACGTCGCGCCACGGCGTGCCGTGGGTCACGGTGCTCGTGATGGCCGGCGCGCTGCTGGTCGGCGTGCTGCTTAACTACCTGATGCCGAAGGACGTGTTCCTGGTGGTCGCCGCGATCGCGACGTTCGCGACCGTGTGGGTCTGGCTGATGATCCTGCTGTCGCAGGTGGCGATGCGTCGCCGGCTGTCGAACGCCGAAGTCGCCGCGCTGAAGTTCAAGGTGCCGCTGTGGCCGGTCGCGCCGGCGCTGACGATCGCCTTCATGGGCTTCGTGATCGTGATGCTCGGCTGGTTCGACGATACGCGCGTCGCGCTCTACGTGGGCGCGGCGTGGCTCGCGCTGCTCGCGGCCGTGTTCTACGCACGGATCCGCCCGAAATTCGCCGCCGCGTCACGTTGACGCACGGCTGAGCTGCCGATGCGGCGCGCCGGTTCCGGCGCGTCTTCTGCCGTCCCGGTTCCGCGCGGCGCCCGTCGCGCCGGCAACCGCGGATCGACTCCGTTCGCATGCCCCGCACGCGACCCGCCGGGCCGCGCACCGGCGCATCAGTGCGACGCCGCGCTCGCGGCCTCGGCCGGATGGGCCTCGTCGTACGCGTGCTTCTGCGAAATCGCGTTGTACAGGATCGTCCCGATCACGAGCAGCACGGCCACGACGATCAGGATGCTCACGTTGCGGACAGGGTTCTTCTTGCGCTGATCGTTCATGGTCGGTGCCGCTCCGTCAAATTCGTCGAAGCGGGCATTCTACGCGCTTGGCGCCGCGCTGCGCCGCCCCGTTCGCCGGTCCCCGCCGCCGGCCGCTCTCCGGCTTTCCGCAAGCTTTCGTTTGTTAATCATTCCCATTTCGATTTAGAATCCAGCGTCTTTCATTTTGTAATGTTTCGGGTCGCGCGGGCGGCAGGCGCGCCGCGGAACGCTCCCTCGTCCACCTGCCGCACCGGAGTCTCCATGTCGAATCCGCGCACCCGCCTGCTGCCGCTCGCCGGCGCCCTCGCCCTGACCGCGGCCGCCTTCGCGCCGCTTGCCCACGCGGCCGAGGAAGTGAGCCTGTACACCACCCGCGAGCCGAAGCTGATCCAGCCGCTCATCGACGCGTTCACGAAGCAGAGCGGCGTCAAGGTCAACACGGTGTTCGTGAAGGACGGCCTGCTCGAGCGCGTGAAGGCGGAAGGCGCGCAGTCGCCGGCCGACGTGCTGATGACGGTCGACGTCGGCAACCTGCTCGACCTCGTCGACGGCGGCGTCACGCAACCGGTGCGCTCGAAGGCGCTCGACGACGCGATTCCCGCGAACCTGCGCGGCGCGAACGGCGACTGGTACGCGCTGTCGCTGCGCGACCGCGTGCTGTACGTCGAAAAGGACCTGAAGATCGATGCGTTCCGCTACGAGGATCTCGCCGATCCGAAATGGAAGGGCAAGGTCTGCATCCGCTCGGGCCAGCATCCGTACAACACCGCGCTCGTCGCGGCGATGATCGCGCACGACGGCGAGGCCGCGACCGAGACATGGCTGCGCGCCGTGAAGGCCAACCTCGCGCGCAAAGCGACCGGCGGCGACCGCGACGTCGCGCGCGACATCCTCGGCGGCATCTGCGACGTCGGCCTCGCGAACGCTTACTACGTCGGCCATATGAAGAATGCGGAAGCCGGCAGCGATGCGCGCAAATGGGGCGATGCGATCAAGGTCGTGCGCCCGACGTTCGCGAATGCGAAGAGCGGCGGCACGCACGTGAACATCAGCGGCGCGACGGTGGCGAAGCACGCGCCGCACAAGGCCAATGCGGTGAAGCTGCTCGAATACCTGGTGTCGCCGGAGGCGCAGGCGCTGTATGCGCAGGCGAACTACGAATATCCGGTGCGCGCGAACGTGAAGCTCGACCCGGTGATCGCGAGCTTCGGCACGCTGAAGGTCGACCCGTTGCCGCTCGCGGATATCGCGAAGCATCGCAAGCAGGCGAGCCAGCTCGTCGACAAGGTCGGCTTTGACAACTGACGCGTCGCCTGCTGCCCGCGCCTGCCGCGAGCCGCGCGTTCCGCGACCGCGCGTGCGGCCGCGCGCGGGCAGCCTGTGGCTGCTCGCGGCGCTGACGATCGCCGCGGCGGTCGCGGCGCCGCTCGCGGTGCTCGTGGCCGCCGCGTTCGACGCCGATCTCGCGCACTGGCGGCATCTCGCCGAATTCGTGCTGCCGCAGGCGCTCGTCAATACGCTGCTGCTGCTCGCCGGGGTCGGCACCATCGTGTCGATCGTCGGCACCGGCTGCGCATGGCTCGTCACCGCGTACGATTTTCCCGGCCGCCGGATCCTGACCTGGGCGCTGCTGCTGCCGCTCGCGGTCCCCACCTACATCGTCGCGTTCGCGTATCTCGACCTGCTGCATCCGATCGGCCCGGTGCAGGGCGCGATCCGCTGGCTGCTCGGCTTCGACAGCCCGCGCCAGTTCCGCCTGCCCGACCTGCGCTCGCTGCCCGGCGCGATCTTCGTGCTCGGCTTCGTGCTGTATCCGTACGTCTATCTGAGCGCGCGCGCGATGTTCGTCACGCAATCCGCAAGCCTGCTCGAAGCCGCGCGCACGCTCGGCGCCGGCCGCGTCGCGACGTTCTGGCGCGTCGTCGTGCCGCTCGCCCGGCCGGCAATCGCGGTCGGCGTAAGCCTCGCGCTGCTCGAAACGCTGAACGATATCGGCGCGTCGGAGTTCCTCGGCGTGCAGACGCTGACCGTGTCCGTCTATACGACGTGGATCACGCGCTCCGATCTCGCCGGCGCCGCGCAGATCGCACTCGCGATGCTCGCGATCGTCGTCGGCATGATCGCGCTCGAACGTTACGGGCGCCGCCGCCAGCGCTACGCGCACGGCCGGCGCATGCGTCCGATCGCGCCGCGCCGCCTGACCGGCCCGGCCGCGCTGGGCGCCGCGGTGCTTGGCTGGCTGCCCGTCCTGCTCGGCTTCGGCGCGCCGGCCGCGTACCTCGCGGTCGAAACGGCCAAGCGGCTGCACGTCGTCGGTGGCGTGTCCGCGCAACTGATGACGGGGCTCGCGAACACACTGACGATCGCGACCGCCGCTACCGCCGCGACGCTCGCGTGCGGGCTCGTCGTCGCGTGGGCCGCGCGCGCGCAACGCGACAGCGCCCGCGCGGGCCCTGCCCGCCTGTGCGCGCGGATCGCGAGCCTCGGCTACGCGGTGCCGGGCACCGTGCTCGCGATCGGCCTGCTGATGCCGTTCGCGGCGGCCGACCGGCTGTTCGGCGCGGCGCTCGGCCGCGACGGGCTGCTGCTGATGGGCTCGGCCACCGCGCTCGCGATCGCCTATACGGTGCGCTTTCTCGCGATCCCGGCCGGCGGCATCGAGGCCGGCCTCGCGCGCATTCCACCGTCGCTCGAACAGGCCGCGCGCTCGCTCGGCGAGACGGCCGGCGGCACGCTGCGCCGCGTCCACCTGCCGCTGTTGCGGCCCGCGCTCACGACGAGCGCGCTGCTGGTGTTCGTCGACGCGATGAAGGAATTGCCGGCCACGCTGCTGCTGCGCCCGCTGAACTTCGACACGCTCGCGACCTGGCTGTATGCGGAAGCCGCGCGCGGCACCTATGAAGAAGGCGCGGTCGCCGCGCTCGCGATCGTGCTGGCCGGGCTCGTGCCCGTGATCCTGCTCGCCCGCACCCGCCACAAGATCGGAGCCTGACACCGTGAACCTGCTCGAACTCGACGACCTCTGCATCGCCTACGACACGCCGCACGGCCGCCGCACCGTGGTCGACGGCCTGAGCCTCGCGCTGCCGCGCGGCGAGATCGGCTGCCTGCTCGGTGCGTCCGGCTGCGGCAAGACCACCGTGCTGCGCGCGATCGCCGGCTTCGAGCCCGTGCGCATGGGGCGTATCGTGCTGGACGGCACGCCGGTCGCGGCGCCGTCGCTCGACGTGCCGCCCGAGCGACGGCGGATCGGCATGATGTTCCAGGATTACGCGCTGTTCCCGCACCTGAGCGCGGTCGACAACGTCGCGTTCGGGCTGCGGCGCATGCCGAAGGCCGAACGGCGCCTGCGCGTCGCGGAGATGCTCGACCTCGTCGGCCTCGCCGATGCCGGCGACGCCTATCCGCACGAACTGTCGGGCGGCCAGCAGCAGCGCGTCGCGCTCGCGCGCGCACTCGCGCCGTCGCCGGAATTGCTGCTGCTCGACGAGCCGTTCTCGAACCTCGACGTCGATACGCGCGAGCGGCTCGCGTTCGAGCTGCGCGACATCCTGAAGCGTACGGGCCACACCGCGATCCTCGTCACGCACAACCAGGCGGAAGCGTTCGCGATCGCCGACCGGATCGGCGTGATGAAGGACGGCCAACTCGCGCAATGGGATACGCCGTACGCGCTGCATCATCATCCGGCCAGCCCGTTCGTCGCGGATTTCGTGCGCCGCGACGCGCTGGCCGACGAACGCGCACGCGCGCTGGCGCGCGGCCGCTGAAGCCGCGCCGCCAGCGCGACGGCGTGGCGGCGTGCCCGTCAGGCCGGCTCGGCCAGATCGCGCACGGGCAGCGCGGTCGAATACTTGATCTGCTCCATCGCGAACGACGAACTGACGTCGAACAGCGGCACCGTGCGAATCAGTTGCTTGTACACGCGGTCGTAGTCGTCGATGCCGGCCACGACGACGCGCAGCAGGTAATCGGTCTCGCCGCTCATCCGGTAGACCTCGACTACTTCCGGCATGTCGCGCACCGCCTGCGTGAAGCGCTGCGCCCACTCCTCGGTATGCTGGTTCGTGCGGATCGCGACGAACACGGTCGTGCCGACCCCGAGCTTGCGCGGATCGCACAGCGCAACCTGCGCGCGAATCGCGCCGGTTTCCTTCAGCCGCTGCACGCGCTTCCAGCACGGCGTCTGCGACAGGTTCACGCGCTGTGCCAGCTCCGCGATCGGCAGCGTGGCATCCGCCTGCAGCAGCTCCAGCAGCTTGCGATCGATGGCGTCCATTTCTCCGTTCCCTCGTCGATAGAAATTTATTCTATTCATCCTGCCCGACGGGGAACAATATGAAAACTGTCTTGGCGCGTCGACCGGTGTAAATACCGATCCGTCACGCAGTCGCCGCGCCAAAGGAAACAGGCGACGCCACCCGTGAGGATGGAATCGCCTGACATTGCCGCGCGTCGCGGCTTGCACGTCGCGTCCCGGCCGGCGCTCACACGCCGCCGGCCGTCATGCCGCTCAATATGCGACCGTCGCGATCTCGCGCACGAAGCCGTCCTGTTCGAGCGCGTCGACGAACGCGACCGCGTAGTCTTCCGCCGAGATCTTGCTGTTGCCCTGCGCGTCCACGATCAGCTTGCCGACGCCCGTGCGGAACGTGCCCGTGCGCTCGCCCGGCGCGATCAGCGCGGCCGGTGCGAAGAAGGTCCAGTCGAGATCGGCGACCGTCTTCAGGTAGTCGAACGCATCGCGGTGCGCAAGCGCCTGTGGCTTGTACGCGTCCGGGAAACCTTCGGTGTCGACGAGCTGCTTGCCCGGCGCGACTTCGAGCGAACCGGCGCCGCCCACCACGACGAGCCGCTTCAACCCGGCCTGACGCGTGCCGGCGACCAGCGCCTTCGCGACCGCGACGACCTGCGCCGCATCTTCCTGCTTCGGGCCGTACGCGCTCGCGACGACGTCATGGCCCGGCAGCGCGGCCGCGATGCTGGCCGCGTCGAACAGGTCGGCCGCCTTCGCGGTGATGCCGTCGACGGATGCGCCAGGATGGCGCGACAGCGCCGTGACGCGGTGGCCGCGCCGCACGGCTTCCGCCGCGATGCGCGAGCCGATCGTGCCGGTGGCGCCGAACAGCGCGATATTCAACGAACGTTGCGTCATATCGATTCTCCAGAGTTGAAAATATGTAACACAGTCAATTACACATAAGACCGAAAAAAACGGGGCGAAGCCCCCGTTGCGCCGATCGCCGCGCTTGCGCGCCGTCCGGCTTCCTGCCCTGCCTGCCGCCCGGCACCCGTTGTCGGGTGCCCGCCGTCCGTCATCCGCCGGCGCGCGCCGCTCGTTGCGTGCGCTGCTCCCGATCCAGCATGTCGGCCGTCACGTCGACGAGCGTGCGCGTGGCGAGCGACGCCTCCATCGCGCGCTGCGCGTCGCCGATATAGCCGGTCAGCACGCCCTGGATGTGCCGCCCGACGAGACACGCCGGATTCGGTGCCTCGCGGTGCAGCGCGAACAGCTGCGCATCGTCGACCGCGCGATACACGTCGAGCAGCGTGATCTCCCCGGGCTCGCGCGCCAGCAGCGCACCGCCGCCCGCGCCGAGCTGCGACGTGGTCAGCCCTGCGGCCGCCAGCATCGACAACAACCGGCGAATCAGCGCCGGATTCGTATTCACGCTGCCCGCGATGATGTCGGACGACAACGGCACGCCTTCCTGCATCGACAGCAAGGCGAGCACGTGAACGGCAAACGCGAACCGGCTGCTGGTATTCATTCGTGACTCACTCGGCGACGCCGGCCCGACCCGCGACCGGCGACATGTGTAACTATCATAATTACAATTTGCGGATCGTGCAAGCCCGCGTCATTCGCCGCTCGCGGGTTTCGTCCCCGAGGCGCCCTGCTGGCTCCACTGCTGGAGTTTCTTGCCGGCTTCGGCGATCTTCGCGCCCGCTTCGGAAGCCGCATGCGCGACGACCGCGGACGCCGCCGCGTCGATCTGCGCCTGCGCGGCCGACGCGAGGCCGCTGGCGGACAACGGCGGCACGGCCGACGCCGCGGACGCGAGGCCGGCCTTCGCCGCGTTGATCTGTTGCGTGACGGTGCTTGCCACCTGGTCGAGCGCCTTGGCCGCATTGTTCGCGGCATCGGCCGCCGCGCTGGCGGCCGTATCGGGTTGCGCGGCCGGCGTGCCGGACTTCTCGCAGCCCGCGAGCAACAGCAGCGCACCGGCGGCCACGGCCGCCAGCACGAACCCGGGCGCGCGACGCGCCCGCGATGTCTTCATGTTCATCAGCAATCTCCGGCCGCGCATGGCGCGACCTCGTGGTTGGACCGGGGTTGATGATACCGCCTGTGGAACAGGCCCAATGACGACCCACCATTAAAAATGCCTTTCAATTTCGGACTCGTCTGATTCAATCGCACGCGCCACGCCTCTAAAGTGGGCACGCTTCGATCCGCTTCGTACGTGCCCCTTTCCCTCGTCATGGCTTTCCTCGTTGATTGGCTCATCGCCCTGGCCGCGCTGCTCGCGGCCACCCTGTTCCTGTGCCTGCGCGCGCCGTCGGCGCGCCGCCTCGCCGAATCCGGGCGGCCGCGCCGCATCGCCTGTGCGCGCCTGCTCACGCAGGCCGTGATCGGTTTCTGGACGGCCGCGCTGATCGTCGCGCAAGGCATCCTCGGCGCCGATGGCGACGGGCAGTCCCTCGCCAGCTTCGCCGCGCTCGCGTTCGCCGCGCTCGGGCTGGCGACCGTCGCCGCCTACTGGTCCGCGCGCGCGCTGCGGCTGCGCCGGCCGCCCACGCTGTTCGAGCGCCACTGACGCGCCAGATCGGTGCGCGCCCCGCGCCACCGCGCACCGCGTCATTCGTCGTACGCACCAGTTCGGCACGCATCGCACCACGCACGTGCACCCGACGCGCTGCGCGGCCGGCGACGGTCACGCCCCGATCCCGTGCACGATTCACCGGAATGCCGCATCGCGCGGGTCTCCGGGCACCAATTCCACGCAGCCGTTCACCACGTTGGCTCGATACTTGCATTCCTCGCCCGTTTTTTGCGCAAGGAAGCCACGGCATGGATGGTCTGAAATCCGGCGTCGACACACTGTTCCTGTTGATCGGCGCCGTCATGGTGCTCGCGATGCACGCGGGCTTCGCATTTCTCGAACTCGGCACGGTTCGCAAGAAGAACCAGGTCAATGCGCTCGTGAAGATCCTGGTCGACTTCTCGGTGTCGACGCTCGCGTATTTCCTGATCGGCTACACGATCGCGTACGGCGTCGAATTCTTCGACGACATCGGCACGCTGTCGCAGCACAACGGCTACGCGCTCGTGCGCTTCTTCTTCCTGCTGACGTTCGCGGCGGCGATCCCGGCGATCGTGTCCGGCGGCATCGCCGAGCGCGCGAAGTTCAATCCGCAGCTCGTCGCGACGCTGATCATCGTCGGCTTCATCTATCCGTTCTTCGAAGGCGTCGCGTGGAACGAGCGCTTCGGCGTGCAGGCCTGGCTCACGCACGCGTTCGGCGCGCCGTTCCACGACTTCGCGGGCTCGGTCGTCGTGCATGCGTTCGGCGGCTGGGTCGCGCTGCCGGCCGTGCTGCTGCTCGGCGCGCGCCACGGCCGCTATGCGAAGGACGGCCGGATCGCCGCGCACCCGCCGTCGAACATCCCGTTCCTCGCGCTCGGCGCGTGGGTGCTCGCGGTCGGGTGGTTCGGCTTCAACGTGATGAGCGCGCAGACGCTCGACAAGATCAGCGGCCTCGTCGCGGTGAACTCGCTGATGGCGATGGTCGGCGGCACGCTCGCGGCATGGATGGCCGGCCGCAACGACCCGGGCTTCACCTACAACGGGCCGCTCGCGGGCCTCGTCGCGGTCTGCGCGGGCTCCGACGTGATGCACCCGATCGGCGCGCTAGTCACCGGCGCCGCGGCCGGTGCGCTGTTCGTCGCGATGTTCACCTGCGTGCAGAACCGCTGGCGCATCGACGACGTGCTCGGCGTCTGGCCGCTGCACGGGATGTGCGGCGCGCTCGGCGGCCTCGCGGCCGGCGTGTTCGGGCTGCCCACGCTCGGCGGTCTTGGCGGCGTGTCGTTCCTGTCGCAGCTCGTCGGCACGCTCGGCGGCATCGCGATCGCGACCGCGGGCGGCACGCTCGTCTACGGCGCGCTGAAGGCGACCGTCGGCCTGCGTCTCGATCGCGAAGCCGAATTCGACGGCGCGGACCTGTCGATCCACCGCATCTCGGCCACGCCCGAGCGCGACTGAGCGCAAACGCTTGCGACCGGCGTCCGTCAGCTCACCTGACGGACGCCCGACGCATCATTACGTTTCCGATTCAAAAAACTTTCATCTAGCGTCCTTACACTTCGGTCCAGTTTTCAATCCGCCTTCACGAAGCTTGCCGCTCGCCTGCTTCGCGAAGGCCATGCTTCCAACAACCGAAACTGGACTCCACATGCCCGCGTTGCCCAATGCTTCCCGTCGTCAGGCCCTGAAGATCCTCGCCGGCGCGCCGATGCTTCCTCTTTCCGGCCTCGCGCTGCCGGCCCTGCTGACGGGTTGCGGCGGCGACGACGATCCCGCGTCGACGCCGGTCGCCGCCGCCTATACGTCGGCGGCATTCTCGGCGATGGCCGCGCCGACGCTCGACAACGCGGCCGCGATGGCCACGACGACGGTCGGCTCGACGCTGGCGGTGTCGTTCTCGGACGGCTCGTCGCGCAACTTCAAGCTCGCGTACAAGCCGTTCTTCGTGACCGGCGACATGGTGCCGGACGGCAACGGCGGCACGACGCTCGCGGGCGGCTACTACGACATCAACAACCAGCCGATCATCGATCGTTCGGTCGCCGGCAAGGAACGCCAGTTCTATTCCGACTGCCCGGACGGCAGCTCGCTGCTGACGCTGAAGAACGCCACCGTGCCCGGCGTGAAGGGCAACGCGGTGTTCGCGGTCGTGCAGTTCGAATACACGACGCGCGACCAGGCGAGCGCATCGCAGTACGGCCAGCTGCCGTCGCCGATCGCGGTGATCACGCTCGACCAGGACCCGGCCACCGGCGCGCTGAAGGTCGTGAAGTACCACAACGTCGACACGTCGAAGGCGCACGGCCTGTGGATCACCTGCGGCGCGAGCCTGTCACCGTGGGGCACGCACCTGTCGAGCGAGGAATACGAGCCGGACGCGACGAAGGCCGCGACCGACGCGCAGTTCAAGGCATTCAGCAAGAACACGTTCGGCGACGAGACGAAGGCGAACCCCTACCACTACGGCCACCTGCCCGAGATCACCGTGAATCCGGACGGCACCGGCACCGTGAAGAAGCACTACTGCCTCGGCCGCATCTCGCACGAGCTGATCCAGGTGATGCCGGACCAGCGCACCGTGATGATGGGCGACGACGCGACCAACGGCGGCCTGTTCATGTTCGTCGCCGACAAGGCGGCCGACCTGTCGGCCGGCACGCTGTACGTCGCGAAGTGGACGCAGACGTCGTCGGCCGGCGCGGGCACCGCGACGCTCACGTGGATCAGGATCGGCCACGCGACCAGCAGCGAGATCGAAGCGCTCGCGAACACGCTGAAGGCGTCGGACATCATGGACCTCGCGACCGTCGACCCGAACGATGCGAGCTACACGAAGATCCATTTCGGCGGCAAGTTCAACTGGATGCGCGTGAAGCCGGGGATGGAAAAGGCGGCCGCGTTCCTCGAGACGCACCGCTACGCGGCGCTCATCGGCGGCAGCATGGCGTTCACGAAGCTCGAAGGCACGACCGTGAACGCGAAGGACAAGATCGTCTACACGGCGATGTCGCGGATCGAGACGTCGATGGTCAAGGGCAACGCGGTGTCGCGCGACGTCGCGGTCGACAAGAAGATCGCCGCGGGCGCCGTCTACGCGCTGAACCTGAAGGCCGGCCAGCGCGACACGACGGGCGCCGCGATCGACAGCGAATGGGTGCCGGTCGACATGGGCGCGCCGGCCGCGCTGGTCGGCGAGGATCTCGCCGCGGCCGACGCACTCGGCAACCTCGCGAACCCGGACAAGATCGCGAACCCGGACAATCTGAAGTTCTCCGAAAAGCTGCGCACGCTGTTCATCGGCGAAGACTCGGGGATGCACGTGAACAACTTCCTGTGGGCCTACAACGTCGACACGAAGTCGCTCGCACGCGTGCTGTCGTGCCCGGCCGGCGCCGAATCGACGGGCCTGCACGCGGTCGACGAGATCAACGGCTGGACGTACATCATGAGCAACTTCCAGCACGTGGGCGACTGGGAATCGCCGCTGCACGACAAGGTCAAGCCGACGCTCGATCCGCTCGTGCGCGCGAACTACAAGGATCGCTTCGGCGCGAGCGTCGGCTACCTGACGGCCGAGCAGACCAGCATCAAGCTCGCGAAGGGCTGACCGGCCACGCACGAGGGGCGTGGCTCGCCAGCCGGGCACGCCCGACCGGGCCCCTTTCTTCATCATCGTTCATTCGTCGGCGCTCCACGCCGTTTCACGCGCGATGCCCACTGCGGGCATCGCGCTTTTTTTTGCGTGCGGGGATCGTGCAGGCGGCGCAAATCGCGCGTGCAAGCAGGCGCGAAACCGGCCAGGACGGGGCGTTTGCGGCGATCGGGGGATAATACGGGCCTGACGCGTCCGGGCGGACGGTCGGAAAGACAGGCAAAAAAAAGCGCCACGGAGACCGTGGCGCTAAAAAAGTTCTAGCCATTCCGAGGGCCGTGCTAGAACCTGAGAGACTGCGCGAAACATCGTTGCCGGTTAAACTCTTGAAACGATGTTTCGAAAACGTGAGACATTCTTTCCGTTTCCGCCCGACAAGTCAAGCGGTATTTGCACCGGTTCATGCACTTTCCGGCAATGCTCCTTTGAGCGTTTTCCTAATAAACCAAGGGTGAACCCGTAAAATCTCATCCAATGACCGGTTCGCCCGCGGAACATGCATCCTTTGACAATAGTCCTACAATACCAACAAAATTGAAATCGAGTTTCGGAATTAGAGAGAATCCCTCGTGTCGACACCTGTAACCTCTCCCGCGTCGCGGGACCGTGAATCGTCGCCCGACGAGATCACCGCCCTTGCCCGCGGCCTCGCCGTGCTGCGCCGCATCGCGGCTGCCGACGCGCCCGTCAGCAACCGCGAACTGACCGAATTGACCGGCATCCCGAAGCCGACCGTCTCGCGCATCACCGCGACGCTCGTCAGCGCCGGCTTCCTGTTCCAGTTGCCCGACAGCGAGCGCTTCGTGCTGACCGCGTCGGTGCTCGAACTGAGCCACGGCTTCCTGCGCAACTTCGACATCCGCGCGCGTTCGCGGCCGTTCATGATCGAGCTGGCCGAGCGCACGTCGCTGTCCGTGCACCTCGCGGTGCGCGACCGGCTCGACATGGTCGCGATCGACGTGATCCGCCCGCGCTCGGCCGTGCTCGTCACGCGCCTCGAGATCGGGTCGCGGATGGACATCGCGCGTACGGCCGTGGGCCGCGCGTATCTCGCCGCACTCGAGGACGACGAGCGCCGCCAGCTGCTCGAGTCGCTGCGCACCACGGCCGGCGACGACTGGCCGCACGTATCCGCCCGCCTGACGCCCGCGCTCGACGAAGCGATGCGCGACGGCCACGCGATCGCGATCGGCGAATGGCGCGAAGGCCTGAATGCGGTCGCGGCCGGTTTCGTCGGCCCGTCGGGCCAGCGCTATTCGGTGAATTGCGGCGGCGCGTCGCACCAGTGTCCACCCGAATGGCTTCAGCAGCACGTGGTGCCCGCGCTGCAGGAATGCATCGCGAAAATCACCCGCGAAATCGGCGGCGCGCCGGCCCGGCGCATCGGCCTGTAACCGTTTCGTCATCGCGCCGTCGCGTTGTGTAACGACCGTAACCCGTTGAAAGATAGACCGCTGGACTGTAACGGGGACGGCACGTAGGATCATGCCCATCGTCGCGCCGCATTCGCGGTGCGCACCGCTCTTTTCCCGCGCGGATCGGCGGGGCCCCGGACCGAGCCGGGCCGCCCCGTCCCGTCACCCGCACGCCCACGCGCAGCCGAGCAGCCCGATTTCCGGCCCGCCGCGCCGTCTTCCTGACAGAACACGATGGATAACGAACAAAAGCCCACGCCCCCTTCGAAAGACCCCGCGCCCGCCGTCGCCCGGCGCCCGCGCCGCACGCTGCTGATCGGCACCGCCGCGGTCGTCGTGATCGGCGGCCTGTTGTGGTGGCACCCGTGGAACCGCACGCCGGCGGCAGGCAGCACCGCGAAAGGCGCGGGCGCCAGCGCCGCCGCGGGCAGCCATCGCGGCCGCGGCGGCCCCGCCGCGATGGCGAACATGCCGCAGCCGGTGCAGGTCGCGACCGCGACGCAAGGCGAGATGCCGATCGTGCTGTCCGCGCTCGGCACGGTCACGCCGCTCGCGAACGTGACGGTGAAGACGCAGCTGTCGGGCTACCTGCAGTCGGTGTCGTTCCAGGAAGGCCAGCTCGTCAAGAAGGGCGACGTGCTCGCGCAGATCGACCCGCGTCCGTACCAGGTCGCGCTGGAGAACGCCGAAGGCACGCATGCGCGCGACGCGGCGCTGCTCGCGACCGCCCGCCTCGACCTGAAGCGCTACCAGACGCTGCTGTCGCAGGACTCGATCGCGTCGCAAACCGTCGATACGCAGGCGTCCCTCGTCAAGCAGTACGAAGGCGCGGTGAAGACCGACCAGGCCGCGATCGATTCCGCGAAACTCAATCTCACGTATGCGCGCATCACGGCGCCGGTGTCGGGCCGCGTCGGCCTGCGCCAGGTCGACCCCGGCAACTACGTGACGCCGGGCGATACCAACGGCATCGTCGTGATCACGCAGTTGCAGCCGATGAGCGTGATCTTCACGACGTCGGAAGACAACCTGCCGCAGATCCTCAAGCAGGTGAACGCGGGCCAGAAGCTGTCGGTCACCGCGTACAACCGCAACAACACGGTGCCGCTCGAGACGGGCGCGCTCGCGACGCTCGACAACCAGATCGACACGAGCACCGGCACGGTCAAGCTGCGCGCGAATTTCGATAACAAGGCAGGCATGCTGTTCCCGAATCAGTTCGTAAACACGCGGCTGCTCGTCGACGTGATGCGCAACGCGACGATCGTGCCGACCTCCGCCGTGCTGACGGGCTCGATCGGCCAGTTCGTCTATGTCGTGAAACCCGACAATACGGTGACCGTGCGCAAGGTCACGATCGGGCCGGTCGACGGCGAACGCACGAGCATCGTCAGCGGCGTCGCGCTCGGCGAGCGCGTGGTGACCGACGGCTCGGACCGCCTGCGCGAAGGCGCGAAGATCTCGATTCCGGCCGACAAGCCGAAAGGCGCGTCGGGCGCGCACGGCGCCGGCGCGGCGTCGGGCGCCTCGGCGGCCTCGGGCGCGGCCGGTCATCGCGGCGGACACAAGCACGGCGCGTCGCAGGCCGCGGCCCCCACGGCCCAGTAACGCGCGGGCCGCTCGATGAATCCATCCCGCCTCTTCATTCTCCGGCCGGTCGGCACCGCTCTCCTGATGGCGGCGATCATGCTGGCCGGTCTCGTCGCGCTGCGCTTCCTGCCGCTCGCCGCGCTGCCCGAAGTCGACTATCCGACGATCCAGGTCCAGACTTTCTATCCGGGCGCGAGCCCGGAAGTGATGACGTCGTCGGTCACCGCGCCGCTCGAACGCCAGTTCGGGCAGATGCCGTCGCTGAACCAGATGTCGTCGCAAAGCTCGGCCGGCGCGTCGGTGATCACGCTGCAGTTCTCGCTCGACCTGCCGCTCGACATCGCCGAGCAGGAAGTGCAGGCCGCGATCAACGCGGCCGGCAACCTGCTGCCGTCCGACCTCCCGGCCCCGCCGATCTACGCGAAGGTGAACCCGGCCGATGCGCCGGTGCTGACGCTCGCCGTCAAGTCGAAGACGCTGCCGCTCACGCAGGTGCAGGACCTCGCCGACACGCGCCTCGCGATGAAGATCTCGCAGATCGCCGGCGTCGGCCTCGTGAGCCTGTCGGGCGGCAACCGTCCGGCCGTGCGGATCCAGGCGAACCCGACCGCGCTCGCGCAGTACGGGATGAACCTCGACGACCTGCGCACGACGATCTCGAACCTGAACGTCAACACGCCGAAGGGCAACTTCGACGGCCCGACGCGTGCGTACACGATCAACGCGAACGACCAGCTGACGAGCGCCGACCAGTACAACAGCGCGGTCGTCGCGTACAAGAACGGCCGCCCGGTGATGCTGACCGACGTCGCGACGGTCGTCGCCGGCTCGGAGAACACCAAGCTCGGCGCGTGGGTGAATGCGGACCCGGCGATCATCCTGAACGTGCAGCGCCAGCCGGGCGCGAACGTGATCGCGACCGTCGACGCGATCAAGGCGCAGTTGCCGAAGCTGCAGGAAACGCTGCCGGCCGCGCTCGACGTCGAGATCGTCACCGACCGCACGACGATGATCCGCGCGGCCGTGCGCGACGTGCAGTTCGAGCTGCTGCTCGCGGTCGCGCTCGTCGTGCTGGTGATGTACCTGTTCCTCGCGAACGTCTACGCGACGATCATCCCGAGCCTGTCGGTGCCGCTGTCGCTGATCGGCACGCTCGCGGTGATGTACATGGCCGGCTTCTCGCTGAACAACCTGTCGCTGATGGCGCTCACGATCGCGACCGGCTTCGTCGTCGACGATGCGATCGTGATGATCGAGAACATCGCGCGCTACGTCGAGGAAGGCGAGACGGGGCTCGAGGCCGCGCTGAAGGGCTCGCGGCAGATCGGCTTCACGATCATCTCGCTGACGGTGTCGCTGATCGCGGTGCTGATCCCGCTGCTGTTCATGGGCGACGTGGTCGGGCGCCTCTTCCACGAATTCGCGATCACGCTCGCGGTGACGATCGTGATCTCGGCGATCGTGTCGCTCACGCTCGTGCCGATGCTGTGCGCGAAGCTGCTGCGCCATTCGCCGCCGCCGGAGAGCCACCGCTTCGAGGCGCGCGTGCACCGCGCGATCGACTGGGTGATCGCGCGCTACGCGGTCGCGCTCGAATGGGTGCTGAACCGCCAGCGCTCGACGCTCGTCGTCGCGCTGCTGACGCTCGGGCTGACCGCCCTGCTCTACGTGTTCGTGCCGAAGGGCTTCTTCCCCGCGCAGGACACCGGCGTGATCCAGGCGATCACGCAGGCGCCGCAATCGATCTCGTACGGCGCGATGGCCGAACGCCAGCAGGCGCTCGCGGCCGAGATCCTGAAGGACCCGAACATCGACAGCCTCACGTCGTTCATCGGCGTCGATGGCAGCAACATCACGCTGAACAGCGGCCGGATGCTGATCAACCTGAAGGCACGCGACGAGCGCACCGAAACCGCCGCGCAGATCATCCGCGACCTGCAGCATCGTGTGTCGAACATCACCGGCATTTCGCTGTTCATGCAGCCGGTGCAGGATCTGACGATCGACTCGACGGTCAGCCCGACGCAGTATCAGTTCATGCTGACGAGCCCGAACTCGGAAGAATTCGCGACCTGGGTGCCGAAGCTCGTCGCGCGGCTGCAGCAGGAGCCGTCGCTCGCCGACGTCGCGACCGACCTGCAGAGCAACGGCCAGTCGGTGTACATCGAGATCGACCGCGCGAGCGCCGCGCGCTTCGGCATCACGCCGGCGACCGTCGACAACGCGCTGTACGACGCGTTCGGCCAGCGCATCGTGTCGACGATCTTCACGCAGTCGAACCAGTACCGCGTGATTCTCGAATCGGAGCCGAAGGAGCAGCACTACGCGCAATCGCTGAACGACATCTACCTGCCGTCGGCCGGCGGCGGCCAGGTGCCGCTGTCGTCGATCGCGTCGTTCCACGAGCGGCCGTCGCCGCTGCTGGTCGCGCACCTGTCGCAGTTCCCGTCGACGACCATCTCGTTCAACCTCGCGCCGGGCGCGTCGCTCGGCGAGGCCGTCAAGGCGATCGAGGCCGCCGAGAAGGACATCGGCCTGCCCGGCTCGTTCCAGACGCGCTTCCAGGGCGCGGCGCTCGCGTTCCAGGCGTCGCTGTCGAACCAGCTGTTCCTGATCCTCGCGGCGGTCGTCACGATGTACATCGTGCTCGGCGTGCTGTACGAGAGCTACATCCACCCGATCACGATCCTGTCGACGCTGCCGTCGGCCGGCGTCGGCGCGCTGCTCGCGCTGATGATCACCGGACACGACCTCGACATCATCGGGATCATCGGGATCGTGCTGCTGATCGGCATCGTGAAGAAGAACGCGATCATGATGATCGACTTCGCGCTCGAGGCCGAACGCGTCGAAGGCAAGCCGCCGCGCGAGGCGATCTACCAGGCGTGCCTGCTGCGCTTCCGGCCGATCCTGATGACGACGCTCGCCGCGCTGCTCGGCGCGGTGCCGCTGATCGTCGGCTCCGGCGCGGGCTCCGAGCTGCGCCAGCCGCTCGGGATCGCGATCGCCGGCGGCCTGATCGTGTCGCAGGTGCTGACGCTGTTCACGACGCCCGTGATCTATCTCGGCTTCGACTCGCTCGCGCGCCGCGTGCGCGGCTGGTTCGAACGCCACGGCCCGCAAGCCGGCACGCGCACGGATGCGTAAATGAAACGACCCCCACGCTCACTTCGTTCGCGTGGGGGGGCGCAGCCCCCCCATCTCCCGAAAACGCATCCGTCGGAACACGCGGCGGCCCAGCGAGTGCCGACATGAACCTGTCGCGCCCCTTCATCACCCGCCCCGTCGCGACGACGCTGCTCGCGCTCGGCGTCGCGCTCGCGGGCCTGTTCGCGTTCATCAAGCTGCCGGTGTCGCCGCTGCCGCAGGTCGATTTCCCGACGATCTCGGTGCAGGCGTCGCTGCCGGGCGCGAGCCCGGAAACGGTCGCGACCAGCGTGACGAGCCCGCTGGAGCGGCACCTCGGCTCGATCGCGGACGTCTCCGAAATGACGTCGACGAGCACCGTCGGCAACGCGCGGATCATCCTGCAGTTCGGCCTGAACCGCGACATCGACGGCGCCGCGCGCGACGTGCAGGCCGCGATCAACGCGGCGCGCGCCGACCTGCCCGCCGCGCTGAAGAGCAACCCGACCTACCGCAAGGTCAACCCGGCCGATTCGCCAATCATGGTCGTCGCGCTGACGTCGGAAACGGCGTCGCCGGCGAAGGTGTACGACGCCGCGTCGACGGTGCTGCAGCAGTCGCTGTCGCAGATCGACGGGATCGGCCAGGTCAGCGTGAGCGGCTCCGCGAACCCGGCCGTGCGCGTCGAGCTCGAACCGCAGTCGCTGTTCCACTACGGGATCGGCCTCGAGGACGTGCGCGCGGCGCTGGCGTCCGCGAACGCCAACGCGCCGAAGGGCGCGATCGAGTTCGGCCCGCAGCGCTTCCAGCTCTATACGAACGACCAGGCATCCCAGGCGTCGCAATACCGCGACCTCGTCGTCGCGTACCGCAACGGCTCGGCCGTGCGGCTGTCCGACCTGTCCGACGTCGTCGATTCGGTCGAGGACCTGCGCAACCTCGGTTTGTCGAACGGCAAGCGCGCGGTGCTCGTGATCCTCTACCGCTCGCCCGGCGCGAACATCATCGAGACGCTCGACCGCGTGCGCGCGGCGCTGCCGCAGCTCACCGCGTCGCTGCCGGCCGACATCACCGTCACGCCGGTGCTCGACCGCTCGACCACCATCCGCGCGTCGCTGAAGGACACCGAGCACACGCTGCTGATCGCGATCAGCCTCGTCGTGATGGTCGTGTTCCTGTTCCTGCGCAACTGGCGCGCGACGCTGATCCCGAGCGTCGCGGTGCCGATCTCGATCGTCGGCACGTTCGGCGCGATGTACCTGCTCGGCTTCTCGATCGACAACCTGTCGCTGATGGCGCTGATCGTCGCGACCGGCTTCGTCGTCGACGACGCGATCGTCGTACTCGAGAACATCTCGCGGCACATCGAGAACGGCAAGCCGCGGATGCAGGCCGCGTTCGACGGCGCGCGCGAAGTCGGCTTCACCGTGCTGTCGATGAGCATCTCGCTCGTCGCGGTGTTCCTGCCGATCCTGCTGATGGGCGGGATCGTCGGCCGCCTGTTCCGCGAGTTCGCGCTGACGCTGTCGCTCGCGATCGCCGTGTCGCTCGCGGTGTCGCTCACGCTCACGCCGATGATGTGCGCGCGCCTGCTGCCGGAACAACACGACCCGCAAAGCGAGGGCCGCTTCGGGCGCTTCCTCGAACGCGGCTTCGCGCGCATGCAGCGCGGCTACGAGCGTTCGCTGTCGTGGGCGCTGCGCCGGCCGCTGCTGATCCTGCTGACGCTGTTCGCGACGATCGGGCTGAACCTCTACCTGTACGTCGTCGTGCCGAAGGGCTTTTTCCCGCAGCAGGACACCGGGCTGATGATCGGCGGCATCCAGGCCGACCAGTCGACGTCGTTCCAGGCGATGAAGCTGAAGTTCTCCGAGATGATGCGGATCGTGCAGGGCAACCCGAACGTGAAGAGCGTCGCGGGCTTCACCGGCGGCACGCAGACCAACTCGGGCTTCATGTTCGTCACGCTGAAGGACCGCACCGAGCGCAAGCTGTCGGCCGACCAGGTGATCCAGCAGCTGCGCCCGCGGCTGGCGGACGTGGCGGGCGCGCGCACGTTCCTGCAGGCGGCGCAGGACATCCGCGTCGGCGGCCGGCAGAGCAACGCGCAGTACCAGTTCACGCTGCTCGGCGATTCGAGCGCCGACCTGTACAAGTGGGGGCCGATCCTGACCGAGGCGCTGCAGAAGCGCCCCGAGCTGACCGACGTGAACTCCGACCAGCAGCAAGGCGGCCTCGAGGCGATGGTGACGATCGACCGCGCGACGGCCGCGCGGTTCGGCATCAAGCCCGCGCAGATCGACAACACGCTGTACGACGCGTTCGGCCAGCGCCAGGTCTCGACGATCTACAACCCGCTGAACCAGTACCACGTCGTGATGGAGGTCGCGCCGAAGTACTGGCAGAGCCCGGAGATGCTCAACCAGGTGTGGATCAGCACGTCGGGCGGCAGCGCGAACGGCTCGCAGACCACCAACGCGGCCGCCGGCACCTTCGTCGCGACCGCGGCCGGCACGTCGAGCGCCGGCACGGCCGCGCAGAGCGCCGCGGCGATCGCGTCCGACTCCGCGCGCAACCAGGCGCTTAACGCGATCGCGGCGAGCGGCAAGTCGAGCGCGTCGTCGGGCGCGTCGGTGTCGACGTCGAAGTCGACGATGATCCCGCTGTCGGCGATCGCGACGTTCGGGCCGAGCACGACGCCGTTGTCGGTCAACCACCAGGGGCTGTTCGTCGCGACGACGATCTCGTTCAACCTGCCGCCGGGCGTGTCGCTGTCGCAGGCGACGCAGATCATCTATCAGACGATGGCGCAGATCGGCGTCCCGCCGACGATCGTCGGCAGCTTCCAGGGCACCGCGCAGGCGTTCCAGCAGTCGATGAACGATCAGCCGATCCTGATCCTCGCGGCGCTGCTGGCCGTCTACATCGTGCTCGGGATCCTGTACGAGAGCTACATCCACCCGATCACGATCCTGTCGACGCTGCCGTCGGCCGGCGTCGGCGCGCTGCTCGCGCTGCTGCTGTTCAAGACCGAGTTCAGCATCATCGCGCTGATCGGCGTGATCCTGCTGATCGGCATCGTGAAGAAGAACGCGATCATGATGGTCGACTTCGCGATCGACCAGACGCGCAACAACGGGAAGTCGTCGTTCGACGCGATCCACGAGGCGTGCCTGCTGCGCTTCCGCCCGATCATGATGACGACGATGGCGGCGCTGCTCGGCGCGCTGCCGCTCGCGTTCGGCAGCGGCGACGGCGCCGAGCTGCGCGCGCCGCTCGGGATCGCGATCGCCGGCGGCCTGATCGTGTCGCAGGTGCTGACGCTCTATACGACGCCCGTCGTCTACCTGTACATGGACCGGTTCCGCGTCTGGGGCGAGAAGCGCCGCAACCGCCGCGGCAATACCGGCGGGCCGGCGGTCGCCGGCGAGTAACGGAAAGCGGCTGCCCTTCGGGCAGCCGTCTTTTGCGCTTGATTGGCGGGCTCGGTTGCCGGGCTTGTTTGCCGGCCGCGATCGGCTATCGTGTGTCCATGTCCACCGCCGCTCCTTCCCGGGAACCCGCCATGAACGTCCAGCTCAATCACACGATCGTCTGGTGCCGCGACAAGCATGCGTCGAGCCGCTTCGTCACCGAACTGCTGGAATTGCCGCCGCCGACGCCGTTCGGCGCGATGCTGGTCGTCGCGCTCGACAACGGCGTGTCGCTCGATTTTTACGAACAGGCGGGGGAAATCCGGTCGCAGCATTACGCGTTCCTGATCGACGAAGCCGGCTTCGACCGCGTGCTCGCGCGCATTCGCGAACGCGAATTGCCGCACTGGGCCGATCCGGCGAAGCGGCAAGCCGGCGACATCTACCGCCACAACGGCGGACGCGGCGTGTACTTCGACGATCCGGACGGCCACTTCCTCGAAGTGATGACGCAGCCGTATGGGCTGAACGGGTAGCGCGGCAGGCCGGCGGGGCGCCGGCCCGGCATGCGCGGCGCGGGTGTCGCCCGGTTGCGGACGAGACCCGGCCGATTGTCCGACTGTCGCCCGCTGCCGTTACTCGGCGGCAGCCGTCGTCTTGCGCGGACGGCGCGCGCGCGGCGCCGCCTTGCGGGCCGGTTTCTTCGGCTTGGCGGCGGCCGGGGCTTCGGCAGCCGCGTCGGGGAGTGCCGCGTCGTGCGACGGTTGCACGGCCTCGTCCCGAGCGCCGGACGCGCGAGCCGCCGGTTCGGCCGGCGCCGCCGCGTGCCGCTCGTCATGCGCCGCGTCGCGGTGCGGTTCGTCCGCATGCCGGCCCGGTGCGTGCGCTTCGCCACCGTGTGTCGTATCGCCCTGCGCGGCGGCGTCCGGCTTGCCGGCCGCGGGGCGACCGGCGCCCTTCGCGGCCGCGCCCTTCTTCGCGGCGGTCTTCTTGGCCGCGCTCTTGCGCGCGCGCTTGCGGCCATCCTTCGCGTCGCCGTGCGCGTCGGTCACATCGGGCGTGTCGGCCGTATCGGCCGGCGCCGCATCAGCGACCTCGGCAAACTCCGCGTCTTCCGCGTCGAACTGCACGCTTTCGTGAACGACCGCTTCCGCGCGCTGCCCGCGACGGTGCGCGTCGCGGCCGGCCGGTGCCGGCTCCGCCGCGCGCGCGCCGTGATGCGCGCCGTGGTGCGCCGCGCCACCGTCACCGCCCGCCGCGACGTGCTCGGCCGCGGCCGACTGGCGGGCCCGCGACACGAACGCGCCCGACTTGTCGTCGCGCCCCACTTCGAGCAGGCCGCGCGCCTGCGCCTCGTCGAGCAGGTTGCCGAACGCGCGGAACCCGTAGTACGACTCGTTGAAGTCCGGCTTGCGACGCTTGATCGCGCTCTTGAGCACCGACGCCCAGATCTTGCCGACGTCGTCGCGCTCCGACGCGAGCGCGTCGAACGTCTCGACCGCCAGCGCGATCGCCTCGGCCTTGCGCGCATCCATGTCGTGCTTGCGCGACGGCTCGTCCGGTCGCTTCGCGCCGCCGTTGCCCGCGCGCTGCTGCTGTTCGCGCTTCGCGAGCGCACGCTGCTGCTCGCGCACCAGATCGTCGTAGAAGATGAATTCGTCGCAGTTCGCGACCAGCAGATCCGACGTCGATTTCTTCACGCCGACGCCGATCACCTTCTTCGCGTTCTCGCGCAGCTTCGACACGAGCGGCGAAAAATCCGAGTCGCCGCTGATGATCACGAACGTATCGACGTGCGACTTCGTGTAGCAGAGATCGAGCGCGTCGACGACGAGCCGGATGTCGGCCGAATTCTTGCCCGACTGGCGCACGTGCGGAATCTCGATCAGCTCGAAGCTCGCTTCGTGCATCGACGCCTTGAAGCCCTTGTAGCGATCCCAGTCGCAATAGGCCTTCTTCACGACGATGCTGCCTTTCAGCAGCAGGCGCTCCAGCACGGGCTTGATGTCGAATTTCTCGTACTTCGCATCGCGCACGCCGAGCGCGACGTTCTCGAAGTCGCAGAACACGGCCATGCTGACGTTGTCCAGGGGTAATGCCATGTTGTACTCCAACCGGTGGGCCGACGCGTGATGCACGCGTAGCGGCGAAAAATGCATCGCGCACATGATAGCCGGTCGGCGCGTCATTCCCGCATCCGTGTGAACGAATGAACGCCGGTACGCCGAAGCCGGTACGCCCGAAGCCGGTACGCCCCTTATTACATGCGCACCGTCGGGCCGATTCGACATTACACTTGAGTTATCGGTCGTCCGTCCCTATCTGCACGGATGACGCATCGAGCAAGGAGCGGTTTCATGACGACGAAGGTACTGCTGATTGGCGCGACCGGCCGGACGGGCCAGGCCTGCGCGGATCTGCTGCTCAAGCAGCCGGAGTTCGAGGTCACGGCGCTCGTGCGCCGGCACGGCTATGCGCTGGCGGGCGCACGGGTCGTCGAGGCCGATCTGACGAACGATTTCTCGCACGCTTTCCAGGGCATCACGCACGTCATCTACGCGGCCGGCTCGGCCGAATCGGACGGCGCGACCGAAGAGGAGCAGGTCGACCGCGATGCGGTCGCCCGCGCGGCCGACTACGCGCTCGCGTTCAACGCGCAGAAGCTCGTGGTGGTCAGCTCGCTGTCCGCCTACCGGCCCGAGCACGGGCCCGACGCGCTGCACCACTATTCGCAGATGAAGCGCGAAGGCGACGATCGCGTGATCGCGTCGGGCGTCGACTACGTGATCCTGCGCCCGGGCCCGCTGACGGACGATCCGGGCGTCGGCAAGATCGCGCTGACCGACACGTGGCTCGAGCCCGCGCCGCCCGTGTCGCGCCAGGATGTGGCATGGGCCGCGATCGAGGCGATCAAGCTCGGCATCTCGCGCAAGGTCGTCGGCTTCGTCGGCGGCAGCGTGCCGATCGAACAGGCGCTGCGCGCGTAACGGCCCGCTGTGCGCCGCCTTTCCGGCGGCGCGTTCCCGTGCCCGCGGCCCGCACGACGGGCCGTTTTTCACGCGCAGGCCAGCCGTTTTACTGCTTCGGATGCGCGTCGGCCCACGCCTTCACGGCGGCGAGCGTGTTCTCGACGTGCTTGTCGGGCGACAGGCTCGTGTATTCGTAGAGAATCTTCCCTTCCGGCGAAATCACGTAGGACACGCGGTTCGCCCGGTCGAGCGCCGGCAGCTTCGCGTCGTACTCGCGGATGATCTTCGCATCCGGGTCGGCCGCCACCGGGAACTTGCTGCGGCACTCGCTGACCGAGAACTTCGTCAGCGTGTCGATGTTGTCGGCCGACACGCCGATCACCGTCGCGCCGTAAGCCTTGTAACGGTCGACCGCGTCCGCGAACGCATGCGCCTCGATCGTGCAGCCCTTCGTGAACGCCGCCGGATAGAAATACAGCACGACCGGCCCCTGCTTCAGTGCGTCCGCGAGCGCGTACGTGTAGGTCTTGCCGCCCAGCGACGCCTGCGTCGTGAAATTAGGCGCGGCCGCGCCCGGCTTCAGTTCCGCCTGCGCCACGAGCGCATGGCCGGCCACCAGCGCCGCCATGGCGCCCAGCAACAGTTTTCGCTTCATCTGCGTCCTCATTTCTTATAAAGTCAGCCTCGATATAGGCCACGCGGGCGTTCGCCTGCCGAACATCCGCGTGGAAAATCCGGCCGGCGGCAGCGCCGCCTGGGGCCGGCCCGTTAAAGATTTCTGACAGTCTGCCGTTATTCCTTCCGGACAACCGGTTCCAGCCCTTCACGTCAGCGAGAAACATGGAAGCCAACAGGAAACAGACGTCACGCAAGGGCTCCTGGCGCAGCGCCTTGCATACGCTGCGCCGCTTCGCTCGGTCGGGCGGCGCGCTGATGCCCGCGCGCGCGGTCGCGCCGCGACGCGACGACTCCGTGCGCAACTGGCTGGAACAGACGGTCGGCACGGTGGATTTCCTTGCCCACGTCGATCGCGAGCTGCGCTTTCTGTACGTGTCCGACGCGAGCCTGCGCTTCATCGGCTACCACCGCGACTACCTGCATACGCTGACGCTGCGCGACCTGATCGCCGAACAGGATACCGCGGCGCTCGAAGGCCTGCTCGCTCGCGCCGCGCGCTCGGGCCAGGTCGAGAAGGCGACGATGTGCATCGTCAAGTCGCTCACCTATCCGCTGGACGTCGAGGTCCGCGCGTTCAAGAGCCGCCACCACGGCGTCGACGGCTTCGCGATCGCGGCGTTCGACGTGTCGTCGTGGCGCGCGCTCGAGGCGCGCCTGACCTACGAAATGCACCACGACCCGATGACGGGGCTCGACAACCTGTCGGCGCTCGTGCCGGCGCTGATGCGCGCGCAGCAGACCGCCGACGAGGACGGCACCTGCGCGGCGCTGCTGCTGCTCGACCTCGACGACTACCAGCGGATCAACCGCGCGCTCGGCTACGACGCGGGCGACATGCTGCTGCGCGAGACCGCGCAGCGGCTGAAGGCGCTCGTCACGCCGGACGAGCAGCTCGCGCGGGTCGCGAGCGACAAGTTCGCGGTCGTGCTGGGCGCACCGGACCGCACGCAGGCGAGCCATGCCGCCGATTCGCTCGCGCGCCGGCTGCAGGCCGCGGTGCGCGAGCCCTACGTGTTCCAGGGGCAGACCGTGCACCTGTCCGCGAGCATCGGCATCGCGCTCTATCCGGACGAACGTGCCGCGCCGCATCGCGCGCAGCATCACAGCCCGCTGCTGCGCCGCGCCGACCACGCGCTCTCCCAGGCGAAGGCATCGGGCGGCAACGCGCTCGCGTTCCATGCGCCCGTCGACGATCCGGCCGACGCCGAACGGCTCAAGCTCGAAGCCGACCTGTACGACGGCGTGCGCAACGGCGAGTTTTCGCTGCATTTCCAGCCGATCACGCGCAGCCAGTCGGGCGCGGTGGTCGGCGTCGAGGCGCTGATCCGCTGGCGCCATCCGGTGCACGGCCTCGTGCCGCCGGCCACCTTCATCCCGCTCGCCGAATCGATCGGCCTGATCAACTACCTCGGCAACTGGGTGCTCAAGGCCGCGTGCATGCAGCTCGTCGCGTGGGACGGCCAGGGGCTCGCGCTGCAATACGTGGCGGTCAACGTGTCGCCGCAGCAGTTCCGCGACCCGCGCTTCACGCAGAGCGTGCGCGAGGCGATCGCGCTGACCGGCATCGACCCGCGCCGCATCGTGCTCGAAATCACCGAAAGCCTGCTGATGCACGATCCCGCGCACGCGAAAATGCTGCTCGAGGAGCTGACCGGTCTCGGCATCCGCTTCGCGATCGACGATTTCGGCACCGGCTATTCGAGCCTGGCCTATCTGCAGCGCTTCCCGCTCGCGAAGCTGAAGATCGACCGCAGTTTCGTCGAGAACCTGCTGACGTCGCGCAACGACCGCGCGATCGTGTCGGCGGTGGTCGGCCTCGCGCAAACACTGGATCTCGAGCTCGTCGCCGAAGGCGTCGAGACCGAGGCGCAGCGCGAGCTGCTGACGGAGATGGGCTGCAATCACATCCAGGGCTGGCTCGTCTGCCAGGCGCTGCCGTCCGAGGAGCTCGCGCGGCGCTTCGAGGCGCAGCAGCTGCACCTGCACGCCGCCGCCTGACGCGCGCGGCGAACCGAAAGATCCGTATGTCAACCACCGAATACCTGCCCCGCACCGCGCTGCTCGACAAGCTGTGGGCCCGGATGAACGAACGGGGCGATTTCCCGCTGCTGTCGGAATCGCTGCGCGCGACGATGGCCGCGATGAAGAACGACGACCTCGACTTCACCGCGCTCGTGCGCGTCGTGCTGTCGGACTTCGCGCTCACGCAGAAAGTGCTGCGGCTCGCGAACTCCGCGATGTACATGGCGTTCGGCGGCAACATCACCACCGTGACCCGTGCGCTGATGGTGCTCGGCATGGACGCCGTCGGCCATCTCGTGGTCGGGTTGAAGCTCGTCGACCACTTCCATCAGAGCACGCCGCGGCGCATCGACGCGAAGCTTGAGCTGAACCGTGCGCTGCTGTCCGGCTGCGTCGCGCGCAAGCTCACCGAGCACGCCGAACTGCGCGGCGGCGAGGAAGCCGTCGTCTGCACGCTGATGCGCCAGGTCGGCAAGCTGCTGGTGGTCTGCTATCTCGACAGCGAATGGGACCGCATCCGCCGCCGCGCGGCCGAGCTGAACGGCGACGAAGCGGCCGCCTGCGTCGACGTGCTCGGCGTCGGCTTCGACGAGATCGGCGTCGAAGCGGCCGCGCGCTGGCGGCTGCCCGACGTGATCCGCGGCGGGATCGCCGACGACGATCGCGCCACCCGAGCCGATGCGTTCGACAACGAAGACGGTGACGCCCGCCACGCGGGCCCGGCTGGCGACGACGGCTCGGCCGATCGCATCCGCTGGCTGCGCGCGGTGAGCCGCTGCTCGACCGACGTCGCCGGCGCGCTCGTCATGCCCGCGAGCCCGCAGCGCGACGCGCGCATCGCGGCGCTCGCGCAGCACTACGGCGCCGAACTCGACATGGAGGCCGACGCGCTCGTCGAGATCGCCGATCGGCTCGCGCGCGAGGAAGCGAGCGACACCATGATGCGCGAGATCGTCGAGCTGCGCGCGAACGCCGATGCGATCGCGCGCGCGCAGGCCGCGCCCGAGGCCTGCCTCGAAGCCGGCCTCGCGGACTTGCGCGCGCTGCCGTCCGAGCACGTGCTGACGCCGGTGCTCGCGCTCGCGTCGGAAAGCCTGCTGGCCGGCCTCGCGTTCACGCGCACCGTGATGTTCGTACGGCACGACGACGGCACCTTCGCCGCGCGCCTGGGCTTCGGCCCCGGCGTCGATACGGCGCTCGACCGGCTGCATTTCGACGAACGCTTCGAGCCGGACGTGTTTCATCTCGCGATCTCGAACTCGGTCGGCATCTTCATCGAGCAGGCGCAGGACCCGAAGATGACGAAGCGCCTGCCCGCGTGGTATCTCGACGCGTTCGACGACGCGCGCGCGTTCGTGCTGCTGCCCGTGCGCGTCGGCGCGACGAGCGTCGCGCTGCTGTACGGCGACTGGGCCGGCGCGCAACCCGCGCGCAAGATCTCGCAGCAGGAGATGGCCGTGCTCAACGAACTCGCGCGCGAGCTGGGACGGTTCTTCGCCGCGCAGCCCGGCTGACGGCGGGCCCGCCTCCCGTCGTTTTCGCTTCCCAAAAGCAAACCGACCGCATCAGCGGCCGGTTTTTTCCATCGTGCGATCGAGCGAGGCGCTTACTTGAGCGTGACAGGCACGCTGAAGTACTTCTTCGCGAGGTTGTCGATCGTGCCGTCGGCCTTCAGGTCCTTCAGCGCCTGATCGAGCGCGGTCTTCAGCGCCGCGTCGTTCTTGCGCAGACCGAAGCCGACGCCCGAGCCGAGGATCTCGGCGTCGCTGACCGTGCCGCCCGCGAACGCGAAGCCCTGGCCTTGCGGCTTCGTCAGGAAGCCCTTCGAGCCCGCTTCCGAATCCTGGAACGTCGCGTCGAGACGGCCCGACTTCAGGTCGGCATACGCCAGATCCTGCGTCTGGTACGGCACGACATCAACGCCGGCCGGCGCCCACTTCTTCTTCGCGTACGCTTCCTGGATCGTGCCCTGCAGCACGCCGACGCGCTTGCCCTTCAGCGATTGCGGGGTCGGCAGCAGGCCGCTGCCCTGCTTCGCGATCAGCTGGTTCGGAATCGTGTAGATCGGATCGGTGAACGCGATCGCGTGCTTGCGCTGGTCGGTGATCGTCATGTCCGAGTTGATCGCGTCGAACTTGCGCGCCTGCAGCGCCGGGATCAGGCCGTCGAAGTCGTTCTCGACCCACACGCACTTCGTCTTCAGCTTCGCGCACACCGCGTTGCCGATGTCGATGTCGAAGCCGGTCAGCTTGCCGTCGGGCGTCTTGTATTCGAACGGTGCGTACGAGGCCTCGACGCCGAACCGGATCTCCTTCAGATCCGCGGCAAACGCGCTGCCTGCCGCCACCGCCGATGCCGCTACCACCGCGTGCGCGGCCACTTTACGCCAATCCAACTTCATCAGGTGTTCTCCTCGATACTCGAATGTTCCGGAACGACGGGCGCATGCATCATTGCAGGGCCGGATGACACCGACAATGCCGACGCCGCGCCTTGATGCGGCGCAACAGCCGCAAGGCCGCGATTGTACCAATCCGCGCGGCTCGACACGGCAAAGCGGCCGTCGATGCGCGATGGTGCGCTGCGCGCACGGCGGCCGCCGCGCGACCCGTCGAACTTGCAAGACGGTGTCGCAAATATGCAAGCGCGACGCATGCGCCGTCCGCGCGGCGGGCGGGCGTCATCGCAAAAAATGAATCGACTGCCGGACGATGCGCGGCCCGCACGATTGCACGTCGATCAGACGAGCGCCGCCAGCGTGTCGCGCGTCGTATCGACGACAAGCAGGCCCGCGCGCAAACCCGGCTTCACGGTCGGGTTCGGAAATACGATGCGTTCCTCGTCGTGCTTCACCGTATAGCGGTAGTCGCCGTCCTGCGCGAGCACCGTGCCGCGCGCGAACGCGGTGAAGTTCGCGACGTCGGCCGCGACGAACAGCTCCAGCGCATCGCTCTGCTTGGTGATCTGATCGATCACCGTGAACACCCGCGGCAATGAGGCGTCGACGTCACGCCGCTCACCCGACACGAGCTTGCGCACCGCGCGGTCGGCCGGCGCGAAGCGCGTCAAGTCGTTCTGGCCGAACGGCCGCACCTTGCCGAGTTCGAGCGTGCACGCGAGCGCGCCGCACTGCTCGGCCGTGAAATGCGAATACGTGTTGCCCTTCGCGGTATGCAGCAGCACGGCCGCGATGCGTGCGTCGCCGAGCCATTCGACCATCGCGCGCGTCGGCGGCGTGCCCGTATGCGGCAGCAGCGCGAATTGCTCGAAGACCGATGCGCGAATCGCCGTGTGCATGTCGATGTGCCAGCGCGCGCTGCCTGCCGGCGCGGCCGCGAAGAATGCGGCGGCCGCCGCCTCGAGCTGCGCGGCGCGCGGCGCTTCGCGGCTCGCGCTCACCTGCGCGTGACGGCCGCTGAACAGGCGGTTCAGGTCGTCGTCGAGATAGCGTTCGCCCGCACGCATCGCCGGCACGTTGCCGAGCACGACCAGCAGCCGGCACGCGAGCGGCAGCGCGCCCGCCGCGAGATCGCGCACGAGCAGCGACAGCAGCTCGATCGGCGCGGTCTCGTCGCCGTGCACGCCGGCCGACACGAGAACGCTCGCGCGCGCCGCCGCGTCGGCGGCTGCCGGTTCGAACGCGAGCAGCCCGTCGCCGAGCCAGCGCCAGCGCACCGCGCCGCCCGCGCACGCGCCGTCCCGTTCGGCCGGCGCGCCACCGGCCAACGTGAACGCGAGGAAGTCGTCGAGCAACGCGTTCGCCGACATGCGGTGCTCAGCGCTGGAAGTCATACAGCGACCCGACGCGCAGGATCTGCGTGAGCGCGTCGAGCGCCGTGCGCGATTCGTCGAGCAGCGCCGGATCGGCGAGATCTTCCGGGGCGAGGCGATCGCGATAGTGCTTGTCGATCCACGCGTCGAGCGACGCGAACAGCGTGTCGTTGATCCACACGTTCGACGTGACGGCCGCGCGCTCGGCTTCGGTCAGCACGACGCGCAGGCGCAGGCACGCGGGGCCGCCGCCGTTCTTCATGCTTTCGCGCAGGTCGAACACGAGCACGTCGTGAATCGGACCATTGCCGGCCGCAAGCTGGTCGAGATAGGCGGCGACCCGCTCGTTCTCGCGGCATTCCTGCGGTACGACGAGCACCTGCGAGCCGTCCGCGCGCGACAGCAGCTGGCTGTTGAACAGATACGACGTGACCGCGTCGTTCACGCTCACCGCTGCGTCGGGCACCTCGATCACGTTCAGGCGCGCACCGCGTGCGTCGAGCGCGGCGGTCAGCGTGTCGTAGATCGCCTGCTTGTTGACGAACGCGCGTTCGTGCGTGAACAGCGTGTCGCGGTTGCCGACCGAGATCACGTCGTTGTGGAACACGCCCGCGTCGATCACGTCCGGATCCTGTTGCGCGTAGACCGTCGCTTCCTCGGCGAGCCCGTGGCGATGCGCGACCGCGCGGCTCGCCTCGAAGGTCTGCCGTGCCGGGAACCGCTTCGGCTCGGGGCCGCGGCGGTATTCGGCGCGGCCGTACACGAAGAATTCGACGCCCGGCTTGCCGTATTCGGCGCAGAAGCGCGTGTGGTTCGCCGCGCCTTCGTCGCCGAGCGCCGGCGTGCCCGTCAATGCTTCGTGCACCGCGAAGTGCGTGGGGTCCGCGAACAGCGTCGACAGCGTGCGGCGCGTCGCTTCGTGCTCGATCGCGCGATGCAGCTTGCTGCACAGGTTCGCCGGCGTGAAGTGCACGCGGCCGTCGCTCGTGTCGGCCGACGGGCTGACGGTGGCCGCGTTCGCGGTCCACATCGCCGACGCCGAGCTCGCCGCGGCGAGCAGTTCGGGCGCCTGCTTCGCCGCCTTCGCGATCACGTCCGCGTCCTTGCCGGAGAAGCCGAGCTCGCGCAACAGGCGCAGCGACGGCCGCTCCTGCGGCGGCAGCACGCCTTGCGCGAAGCCGAGATCCGCAAGCTGCTTCATCTTGCGCAGCCCCTGCTTGGCGGCGGCCTTCGGGTTCGCGGCCGACTTCTCGTTGTTCAGCGACGCCACGTTGCCGAACGACAGTCCGGCGTAGTTGTGGGTCGGGCCGACGAGCCCGTCGAAATTGGCTTCTTGTGCGTTCATCGTCGTTCCCTCGATCAGAAATGCAGGCCCGGCGACAGGCTCGCGGGCAAGGTCAGTTGCGTGCTTTCCACCGACGCCATCGGGTACGCGCAATAGTCGGCCGCGTAGTACGCGCTCGGCCGATGGTTGCCCGAGCGGCCCGTGCCGCCGAACGGCGCGGCCGACGATGCGCCGTTGGTCGGGCGGTTCCAGTTGACGATCCCGGCGCGGATCGTGCGGCGGAAGTGTTCCCATGCGTTGGCGTCATCGGCCAGCAAGCCTGCGGACAGGCCGAACGCCGTGTCGTTCGCGCGCTCGATCGCTTCGTCGAACGTCGCGTAGCGGACGATCTGCGCGAGCGGGCCGAAGTGCTCTTCGTCGGGCAGGTTCGCGACACCCGTCACGTCGATGATCGACGCGTTCACGAAACCCAGGCGCGGATCGCGCTGCGTCATCGCGATGATCGGCTTCGCGCCCTGCTCGACCAGGCGCGCCTGCGCATCGACCAGCTTCGCGGCTGCGCGTGCCGAGATCACCGCGCCCATGAACGGCTGCGGATCGGCATCGAACACATCGGCGGTGATTTTCGACGTGACGTCGGCAAAGCGTGCGAGGAAGCGATCGCCGAACGCGCCCTGCGGCACGAAGATGCGGCGTGCGCACGTGCAGCGCTGGCCGGCCGACAGGAACGCCGACTGGATCGTGTGGTGCACGGCCGCGTCGAGGTCCTCGACCTCGCCGATCACGAGCGGGTTGTTGCCGCCCATCTCGAGCGCGAGCACGATTTCCGGACGGCCGCCGAACTGCTTGTGCAGCAGCGTGCCGGTATCCGAGCTGCCGGTGAAGAACAGCCCGTCGATCTGCCGGTGATTCGCGAGCGCGATGCCGGTGTCCTTCTCGCCCTGCACGAGGTTCAGCACGCCGGCCGGCAGCCCGGCTTCGCGCCACACGTCGACCGTCGCGCGCGCGACGCCCGGGGCGAGCTCCGACGGCTTGAACACCACGGTGTTGCCGGCGATCAGCGCCGGCACGATATGACCGTTCGGCAAGTGGCCGGGGAAGTTGTACGGGCCGAACACCGCAACGACGCCGTGCGGGCGGTGACGCAGCACCGCGACGCCATCGGCCATGTCCTGGCGCTTCTCGCCGGTGCGTTCCTGGTACGCCTGGATCGAGATGCCGACCTTCGCGGCCATCGCCGCGACTTCGGTGCGCGCTTCCCACAGCGGCTTGCCCGTCTCGCGGCCGATCGCGGTCGCGATCGCTTCCTTGCGTTCGGTGAGCAACGCGGCGAAGCGTTTGACGATCTCGCAGCGCGCTTCGAAGTCGAGCGCCGACCAGCCGGCGAATGCGCGGCGTGCGCTCGCGACCGCACGGTCGACGTCCGCCGCCGATGCGCTGCCGCCCTGCCATGCGATTTCATCGGTGCCCGGGTTGCGCGACGCGAAGACGGGGCCCGAGCCTGCGACCCAGGCGCCGTCGATGAAGAGTTCCGTCATGATTCGTTTATCCCTGTTTGACTTTGAGCGGCAGCACGCGGACCGGATCGCCGGCCTTCACGTCGAGCGCGGCGGCATCGTCGGCCGACAGCACGAATGCGCCGTTCGCGACCACGCCCGGCGCGACGCCGACGCGGAAATCGCCGAGCGACGTGTTCGACACGAGCGACTTCGGCGCGTCGTCCCCCGCGTCGGGCACGCCGATCGCGACCGGCACGACGACGCTCTCGCGCACCGTGCGCAGGTCGTTGACGTGGCATTCGAGCACCGGGCCCGCGTCGAAGATGTCGACGTGATTCTGGTAGCGCAGCCCTTCCGCTTCGAGCATCTTGCGGGCCGGCAGCGTGTCGCGATGCGTGAGGCCGACCGCGTCCTGCGCGTCCTGCGGCAGCAGGTCGACGTACACCGGGTAGCGCGGCATCAGTTCCGCGAGGAACGACTTGCGGCCGTGCGAGCTCAGGTAATCGGCCGCGTTGAAATCGATCTGGTAGAAGTGCGAACCGACCGCGCGCCAGAACGGCGACGTGCCGTCCTCGTCGAAGTGGCCGCGCAGTTCCGCGCAGATGCGTTCCGGAAAGCGGTCGCGGAACTGCGCGATGAACATGAAGCGCGAGCGCGACAGCAGTCCGCCGACGCCGCCCGTGCGATAGCGCGGGCTCAGGAACAGCGAGCACACTTCCGCGTATCCCGTCAGGTCGTGCGAGATGTTCAGCGCGGACATCCGCGTCCACACGCCGAGCTCCTGGCTCGCGTGCACGACCGTGCTCACGCGATAGTTGTAGAACGGCTGCTCGAGGCCGACCTGCGTCTCGATTCCGCACACGCCTGCGATGTCGCGCGTCTTCGAATCTTCCATCACGAAGAAGTAGCCGGCCTCGCCGGGCGCCGCGTGGCCTTCGAGCGTGCGGCGCGAGCGTTCGATGCGCGCCGCGAGCGCATCGCGGTCGGGCTTGAACGTGGTCAGGCCCGGCCCGGTTTCCTGCGCGAGCGACACGAGCGCGTCGACGTCGCCCGTTTGTACGACCCGAACGACGATCATGCTGCGTCTCCCTTCAAATCTTCATCGTCGCGGCGATGCAGCGGCACGCAGCGCACGACATCGCCTTCCTTCACGTCGAGCGCCGCGCGCACGTCGCCGGCGAGCGGCGCCTCGGTGCTCCGCGCGTCGGCCGTGTCGCCCGGCAGGTCGGCCAGCACGCAGCGGAACGATTCGCCGCTGCCCGTCGACACCATGTACGCGACGTCGCCCTGCTGATGCGCGGCCTCGCGCACGACGCGCTCCGACGCCTGCTTCACGCACGCGGTGCGATCGACCTGCGCGGTCAGCACCGGGCCCGCGTCGAAGATGTCGACGAAGCGGTCGGGCTCGAAGCCTTCCTCGAGATGGATGTCGTACGCGAGCAGGGCCGTTTCGTTCGGCTCGCCGAGCACGCGTTGCGCGGCTTCCGGCAACAGCGGCACGTAGAGCGGATAGGCCGGCATCACTTCCGCGATGAACGTGCGGCTGCGACCGCCCGATGCGATGTCGACGTCGGTGAAGTCGCGGCCGAAGAATTTGCGGCCCACCGCTTCCCAGAACGGCGACGCGCCGTTGCCGTCGCTCACGCCGAGCAGCAGCGTGAACACTTCCGGCGTGAAGCGGCGGCGGTTCGCGGCGATGTACATCATCCGGGCGCGCGAGATCAGGTGCGCGGCCGCGTCGCCGCGCAGCGACGGATCGACGTAGAAGCCCGCGAGCCGGCTCTTGCCGGTCAGCTCGTGCGACATCGTGAGCGCGTGGATCTTGCGGTTCACGTGCAGCTCGCGCGACGCGTGGATCAGCGCGTCGTTGCGGAACGCGTAGAACGGTTCCGAGTAGCCGGCCGCGGCCACGATGCTCGCCGTGCCGAGCAGCTTGCCGGTCGACGAATCCTCGAGCACGAAGAGGTAGAACTCCTCGCCGGCGAAGTCGACGTCCGCGCGAAACGAATCCTCGGAGAGCGCCACGCGCGCTTCGAGCGCCGCGCGGTCGTGCGGCAGCGAGTGCAGGACCGGCTGCGCGGTGCGCGCCATCTGCGCGAGCGCATCGAGATCCGTGAGTTTGCCGGGGCGAACAAATAGCATCGTCGTTCCTGTCTGCGATGGGCGCGCCGTTCAGCGCGCGGTGGCTTCCTGCGCCGCGAGCACCTGCTCGACCGCCTTTTCGAAGCGCTTCACGCCTTCGTCGAGCAGGTCGAACGGGATCACCAGCGACGGGACGAAGCGCAGCACGTTCGGGCCGGCGATCAGCATGATCAGCCCTTGCTCGGCGGCGGCCGTGACGAAATCCTTCGCGCGGCCGTCGAATGCGGCGGTGAGTTCCGCGCCGACCAGCAGGCCCTTGCCGCGGATGTCCTTGAAGATGCCGAAGCGCGCGTTGATGCGTTCGAGTGCGCCCTTCAGGCGCACGCTGCGTTCGCGCACGCCTTCGAGCAGCGCCGGGTCGCCGATCAGTTCGACGACCTTGTCCGCGATCGCCGATGCGAGCGGGTTGCCGCCGTACGTCGTGCCGTGCACGCCGACCTTGAAGTGCGCGGCCAGTTCGTTCGTCGTCAGCATCGCGCCGATCGGGAAGCCGTTGCCGAGCGCTTTCGCGGTCGTGAGGATGTCCGGCGTGACGCCCGTGTCCATGTAGGCGTAGAACTGGCCGGTGCGGCCCACGCCCGTTTGCACTTCGTCGAAGATCAGCAGTGCGCCGTTGGCGTCGCATGCTTCGCGCAGTGCCTTCAGGAATGCCGGATCGGCCGGGATCACGCCGCCTTCGCCTTGCACCGGCTCGACGATCACGGCGCACGTTTTCGGGCCGATTGCGGCCTTCGCGGCTTCGATGTCGTTGAACGGCAGGTGCTTGATGCCTTCCGGCACGGGGCCGAAGCCTTCCGAGTACTTCGGCTGGCCGCCGACGCTGACCGTGAAGAACGTGCGGCCGTGGAACGACTGCACGAACGACACGATTTCGTATTTGTCTGCGCCGTGGCGGTCGAACGCGACGCGGCGCGCGAGCTTCAGTGCGGCTTCGTTCGCTTCCGCGCCCGAGTTCGCGAAGAATGCGCGGTCGGCGAAGGTCAGCGATTCGAGGCGCTTCGCGAGGCGCAGCACCGGTTCGTTCGTGTAGCCGTTGCCGATGTGCCAGAGCTTGCGGCCTTGTTCGTCGAGGACTTTCAGCAGTTCCGGGTGGCCGTGGCCCAGCGACGTGACCGCGATGCCGCACGCGAAGTCAATGTACTCGCGGCCAGCCGTGTCCCACACGCGCGAGCCCTCTGCACGGTCCGGCACGAACGGCGCGGGAGAGAATACCGGCACCATCACTTCGTCGAATGTCTGGCGGGTCACGGTCGAGGTCGTCATGGTCGTTCCTTTCGGTTTCGTAAGAGGGTTCAACAGGATCAAGTTTAGGGAAGGGTGACGCAAGCGTCTTGCGGAATTGCGACGGGTTCTATCGGAAGGTTTTGGTTTTGCCCTCCCGGGCAGGGGGGCGGCTACGCCGTGTCGGTATTTTGGGGCTTTTTCTGTCTTGTCTGTGGCTTGCTTCCGGTGTCGTGAAGCACCTGCGATAGTGTCGGTCTATTAGCGTCGCCCCTCCGCGGGGCAGCGGTCACTTTTCTTTGTCTTGCCAAAGAAAAGTAACCAAAAGAAAGGCGCTCGGATATCGCATGACCTCCCGGTGCCATGGCGCCCAACGTGGATCGCACAAAAGTGTCCGCGCCAGTCACGTACCGGGAGTGGTTCGAGCAATGGTTCTGACACCACTCGATACCCCACGGAGCGGTATACCGCCCGCTAGCTCCGTCCTCGCTTCGCTCGGCCGATAGGTCCATCCCGACCAATGCCGCCATCTTCCGCCCGTTGCAAGGGACTCGCTGTACTTTCGATAAACGGGAATTCGCTGCTCTGCCCGCGAAAAAAATGGGGGACGCAAATACATCGTCTCGCGCAGACATCGATCGTCAAACGATCCGGTCATACAAATGCGGAGAGCAGAAAAAGTGCCTGGCAGTCGACACCTCATGCAGGAAGCAAGAACGCAACCGCCCCCCTGAAGTACCTTGCAGCCGAGCGTAGCGAGGATGGAGCTAGCGGACGGTATACCACTCCGTGGGGTAGCGAGAGGTGTCGGAACCATTGCTCGAACCACTCTGGATTCCTGACTGGCGCGGACACTTTTGTGCGGACCACTTTGTTGGCGATGGCACCGGGAGGTCATGCGATATCCGAGCGCCTTTCTTTTGGTTACTTTTCTTTGGCAAGACAAAGAAAAGTGACCGCTGCCCCGCGGAGGGGCGACGCTAATAGACCGACACGATCGCAGGTGCTTCACGCCAAACGCGGGCGGACCACCAAACAAACCAAGTCAAAACCCAACCTCAATCCTTCCCGCGCTCGACGAGCGCCCCTCCGCGAGGTTCGCTGCCCCCACCGGTCTGCTTCTCGAGCCACGCTCTTCGATCTTCCCGAGGCGTAACCCCGAACCTTTCGCGATAAGCGTTAGAGAAGTGCGCAGCAGAAGAGAACCCACAAGCCAGAGAAACTTGAACGACAGACTTGCTGGTCCGCTGCAACTGAGTCCGAGCCTTGAGCAGTCGAAGATTGAGGTAATACTTTGAGGGCATCGCCCCGAGATACTGCCGAAAGAGCCGCTCCAACTGTCGGCGCGAAACGCCGACCAAGCCGGCGATCTCATCGGTAGTAAGCGGATCCTCGATATTGGCTTCCATCAAAAGCAACGCGTCATTCAACCGAGGATGCCGCTCCCCCGGTGCAGTCACAAACGGAATCCTCTGCCGCTCCTCGCCGCTGCGCAACACCCCAACCCCAAGCGCATCGCCAATCCGCTCCGCGAGATCCACCCCATGTTCCCGGCCAATCATGGCCAACATGAAGTCAACAGTCGCCTGCCCACCCGCACAGGTGGCCCGATCGCGATCGATCTCGAAGATCTGCTGCGTGACGATCGACCGCTCGAACTGCTCGGCGAACTGCTGATACGTCTCCCAGTTCACACTCACGCGATACCCGGAAAGCTGCCCGGCCATCGCCAGCCACCACACACCGTGATGAATGCCGGTCACAACGGGCGTACGCTGCCCGACCCGCGCGAGACTCGCGAGAAACAACCGATAGTCGGCAAACTGCTGAAACCGCTCGGACACGACGATTACCCAGTCGCACGCGATCGCATCGTTGAACGCCGCATCGGCATGCCACTGCGCGCCGCCCGCGAGCGGCACCGGCCGACCGTCCCACGAACACACCTGCCAGCGATACAGCAAGCGTCCGTCGATCTCGTTCGCGAGATTCAGCGCATCGACGATCGGACCCACGCCCGACATCGACACGGGCGGCAATGCAACGATCGCCACCTGCGTCGTGCGGGTGGCGCCTGCGGGACGAGACACCGGTACCACGTTGAAACCTGCCCTGTCGCGTTACTTGAGGCTGCCCGACAGGAACTGCTTGAGCCGCTCGCTCTGCGGACGCACCAGCACCTCCTTCGGATCGCCCTCTTCCTCGGTCCGCCCCTGATGCAGGAACATCACATGATTCGACACGTTGCGCGCGAAACCCATCTCGTGCGTGACGACGATCATCGTGCGGCCTTCCTCGGCCAGCTTCTGCATCACCTTCAGCACTTCGCCCACCAGTTCCGGATCGAGCGCGGAGGTCGGCTCGTCGAACAGCATCACGTCCGGATGCATCGCCAGCGCCCGCGCGATCGCCACGCGCTGTTGCTGGCCGCCCGACAGGTGCGACGGATACTGCTTCTCGACGCGCGGCGGCAGACCGACCTTCTCCAGGTACTCGCGCGCACGCTCCTCGGCTTCCTTCTTCGAAATGCCGAGCACGTGCACGGGCGCTTCCATCACGTTCTCGAGCACGTTCATGTGCGCCCACAGGTTGAAGTGCTGGAACACCATCGCGAGCTTCGTGCGGATGCGCTGCAACTGCTTGTGATCGGCGACTTCGAGCGCGCCGGCGCGGTCGGTCTTCGTGCGCACGGCCTCGCCGTCGACGACGATCTGCCCCGCATTCGGCCGCTCGAGAAAATTGATGCAGCGCAGGAACGTGCTCTTGCCCGAGCCGCTCGCGCCGATGATGCTGATGACGTCGCCGGCCTTCGCGTTCAGCGACACGCCCTTGAGCACCTCGTTGTCGCCATAGCGCTTGTGGATGTCGACCGCGGCAAGCTTGACGGAAGCGGACGCGCTCGTTTGAGTGATCTCGGCCAACTGGCTCTCCTCGAAGTAATTCAATGACGGGCGGCCGCGAGATACGCGAGCCAGTGGCGCTCCGCGCGGCGAAACGCCGCGACGAGTGCGAACGATACCGCAAGATAGATCAGCGCGGCGATCCCGAATGACTGGAACGCCATGTAGGTCGCGGAGTTGGCGTCGCGCGCGACCTTCAGGATGTCCGGCACGGTCGCGGTGAAGGCCACCGTCGTCGCGTGCAGCATCAGGATCACCTCGTTGCTGTACAGCGGCAGCGCGCGGCGCAGCGCTGACGGCAGGATCACGCGGCGGTACATCGTGAACGGCGACATCCCGTAGGCCCGCGCCGCCTCGACCTCGCCGTGCGGGATCGCACGGATCGCGCCGGCGAAGATTTCGGTGGTGTACGCGCAGGTGTTCAGCGCGAACGCGAGGATCGCGCAGTTGAAACCGCTGCGGAAAAACGCGTCGAGCAGCGAGTGCGAGCGCACGAACTCGAGGCTGTACATGCCCGTGTACATCAGCAGCAGCTGCACGTAGAGCGGCGTGCCGCGGAACACGTACGTGTAGAACCGCACGGGCATCGACACCCACTTGTTCCTCGACACGCGCGCGACCGCGAGCGGCACCGCGCACACGAAGCCGAGCGAAATCGACGCGACGAGCAGCCACAGCGTCACCGCGAGGCCGGACAGGCGCTGGCCGTCCCAGAAAAGGAACGCCTTGCCGAATTCCTGGAGGATCTCGATCATAGTTCTGCGTGCCGCACGCCCATGGAATAACGCTTCTCGAGCTGGATCAGCACGAGGTTGGAGACGGTCGTGATCGCGAGATAGATCAGCGCCGCGACGAGGATGAAGAAGAACATGTTGAACGTGCTCTTGCCGGCGTCCTGCGCGGCCTTCACGACGTCCGCGAGACCGATGATCGACACCAGCGCGGTCGCCTTCACGAGCACCTGCCAGTTGTTGCCGATGCCCGGCAGCGCAAAGCGCATCATCTGCGGAAACATGATCCGCACGAACACGCGCGCGCCGCTCATCCCGTAAGCCGAACCGGCTTCGAGCTGACCGCGCGGCACCGACAGGAACGCGCCGCGAAACGTCTCGGTGAAGTACGCGCCGTAGATGAAGCCGAGCGTCAGCACGCCGGCCACGAACGGATCGATGTCGATCTGGTTCCAGCCGACGAGGTCGGTGAACTGGTTCAGCCAGATCTGGATGCTGTAGAACAGCAGCAGCATCAGCACAAGGTCGGGCACCGAGCGGATCAGCGTCGTATAACCGGTCGCGATCGCTCGCAGCCCCCGGTTGTGCGACAGCTTCGCCACCGCGCCGATCAGCCCCAGCGCCACCGCAGTGGCGAGCGACAGCACCGACAGCTCGATGGTCTGCACGGTGCCGGCCCAGAGGACGGGACCAAAGCCGTAAAGGAACACGCGCGTCTCCAGAGTTGAATGAATGCCGACGCGTATGCCTGTCCCGCGCCGGGCTGACGCGGATAGTCGCAAGCGAAATTATTTGCCTCAAATCACCGTGCGCGCGATTGCTGCGTCGCAACAATTCGTCCCATCATTTCTGCGCACGGCCTACGCCGCTGTTTCAAAAGGAAAAAACCCGCTTCCTGACAGTCCGATGACGCGCCGGGAAGCGGGCTTTTTGCAATTTTCCGGTCGCTTTTTCGATATAGCGCCGGCCTGGCCGTCAGGCCGAATGGGCAGATCCGGACCGACGCCACACAATCGCTCGCTCATGCCCGCGACGCGCTGCGCGGGCTGGCTGAGAAGCGCCGCGCGTGAGCGTCACCGCCCTTTCAGGATGTCGGAGCGCGACGTCGTATAGACGAGCCCGTCCGGGCCGAAATGGACGTTGAAGAACGCGTCGGTGTTGACGCCGTCCTCGAGCCAGCGCCAGCTCCAGACCGTCTCGGGTTTCAGCGGATACTGCGCGACGTCGCCGGGCTTGCCGAGCAGGCGCCGCACCTCGTCCTCGTCCATTCCCGGGCGCACTTTCGCGAAATTCTCGGCGGTCAGCACCTGCGTCGCGCCCGTGTAGCGCCCGTTCGCGTCGAGATCGACGAACCACGTCTGGTTGCCCATCGGGCCGCGCGGATATTCGAGACGCTTCGAGCCGTCGGTGAACGTGCGCTCGGTCTCGGGTTTGCCCATCGTGCCGCGCACGTCGGCCTCGGTCGATTCGCCGACCTTCAGCCCCTTCAGCAGCAGCGGCGCGGGCTTGATCGCGTTGAAGAAGTCCCTGATACGTTGCACGTCGAGATGGCCTTGGTCGTCGCAACCGGTCAGCGCCAGCGCGGCGGCCAGCATCGTCACGGCAAGCAGCCGGAAACGAAAAATCATCGGAAGAATGGCGCGTGGAGAAAACACGCGGCAAGGATACCCGCGCGGCGCCGAAAGCGCGAGACGGGCCGCGCGGCCCGTCGGAGGTTCAATGCGTCGTTTCGGTTTCGGTCCGGGCTTCGGACGCCCGATTCGCCGGCGGCGCCGGGCGCGGCCCACTCGGCGGCGCGCCCGGACGGCCGCGCGTGCGCACCAGCTCGGCCAGCTGCCACGAGCCGAGCGCGAGGCAGCCGAACAGCACTTCGCGGCCGCGCTTGACCACCGCGAGCGACAGCGCCGTCTCGCGGTCGACGCCGAACATCTGCGCGAGCAGCACGACGGTCGCCTCCTGCACGCCGAGCCCGCCCGGCACCATGAACGCCGCATGCCGGACGGCCTGCGTCATCGCCTCGATCGCGATCGCGCCGCCGATCGACACCGGATGGCCGAGCAGCGCGAGCGCCCAGTAGATCTCGAGCGCGCCGAGCACGTAGCCGGCCAGTTGCCAGAAGAACGCGCTGAACAGCAGGCCCGTGCGCGACATCAGCGAATCGATGTCGGCGTCGAGCCGGCGGCCGTCGACGCCCTGCAGCAGCCGGTGCGAATCGCCGAGCAGGCGGCCCGCGAAACGCTCGATCGCATGGAAGATGCCGCCGCGCCGCATCAGCACGACGCCGAGCACCGGCAACGGCAGCGTCAACAGCAGCGCGAGGCCGATCGTGCCGCCGCCCATGTTGTCGGTCGTCGCGAGCAGCAGCACGAGGCCGAGCGCCGCGAACGCATACTGGACGACGATCGTCACGAGCACCTCGACGATCACCGACGCGGTCACGCGGCTCGCGTCGGGCACCTGCCAGCGCGCGAGCCGGATGCCGACGATCTCGCCGCCGATCCCGACCACGGGCAGCAGCCGGTTCACGGCCTCGCGCACGGTCGCGATCCACCACAGGAACGCCAGCGACGCGCGCCGGTCGAGCAACTGGTGCCACGCGTATGCATCGAGCAGCAGCGGCAGCGCGTGGAACGGCACGAGCCACAGCAGCGCGTAACCGGCGCGCGCGAGCATCTGCGACACGTCGCCGACGCCTTCGTGCAGCCCCAGCGCGAGCAGGATGCCGATGCCGATCGGCCAGCCGAGCCACTTGATCCACTTGCTCATGACGGCTGCGCTCCCGGTGCGCGCGACGCATGCGCGCCGCGCCGTGCCGCGGGCCCGCCGAACACGTCGGCAAAGCCGCCGGTCGCGACGCCCGCCGCCTTCAGCGCGGCCGCGACGCGCGGCGACAGCAGCGCATCCAGTTCGTCGACCGGTCGGTAGCCGGCCATCGTCGGCGTGATCGGACCGTCGCCGGCTTCGGCCGGATGGCAGTAGATCTCGCCGACGCCCGGCGGCAGCTTCGCGAGCGCGTCGAGCAGCACGGCCTCGTCCATCGCGCCCGTATGCTCGATGCCGACCACGTAGTCGTTGTGCGCGAGCCCGGCCCGGTCGAGCCGCGCGCGCACCAGCGCGATCCACGGCTTGAGCAGCGCGGGCGCGCTCGTTTCGTACGGCAGCCGCACCGCGCGCAGCCCGTAGTCGCGGCCGATCTCGACGATCATCGACAGCACGGTCGGATGCAGATGGAAATGCTTGTGCGCGTTCACGTGATCGAGCGGCAGGCCGCTCGCCGCGAACGCATCGAACTGCGCACGGATCTCGCGGCGCAGCTGCGCGCGCACGTGCGGCAGGAAGAAGAAGCGACAGCCGTCCTTCGCCATCGCGTCGCCGAAGCGCCCGTCAGGGCCGACGAGCGCGGGAATCTCGTGCGCGGGCAGCGTGGCCGGCCCGTCCGCGAGCACCAGATGCAGGCCGACCGCGAGCGACGGCAGCCGCCGCGCGCGCTCGATCGCATCCTGCGCCGCAGGCGCACCGACCATCAGGCTGGCGGCGTTCAGCACGCCGTCGCGATGCGCACGCTCGACCGCCGCGTTGACGCGCGGGTGCAGCCCGAAGTCGTCCGCGGTGAAGATCAGCGCCCGCGCCGCCCGCTGCGTCGCCACGGATCAAGCCTCGTGCGCGCGCAGGAAGCGGAAGAACTCGACGCCTTCGCGCAGGCGACGCTTCATCATGTCCCAGCTCGTCAGCATCTCGCGCACGATTTCCCAGATCTTCGACGGGCGGAAGTAGAACTGGCGATAGAACTGCTCGAGATGGTGATAGATCTCGTCGCGCGACAGGTGCGGATAGCCGATCGCTGCAAGCTGCACGCCTTCCTTGCTGACCAGGTTGATGGTCTTGTTCTCTTCCATCCAGCCGTTCTCGACGGCCTGCTTGTACAGCGTCGTGCCCGGATACGGCGCGGCGAGCGACACCTGGATCGTGTGCGGATTGATTTCCTTCGCGTACTCGATCGTCTTCCTGATCGTCTCCTGCGTCTCGCCCGGCAGGCCGAGGATGAAGGTACCGTGGATCTTGATGCCGAGCTTCTTGCAGTCCGCGCTGAAGCGGCGCGCGAAATCGGTGCGCACGCCCTTCTTGATGTTCACGAGGATCTGGTCGTCGCCCGATTCGAAGCCGACCAGCAGCAGGCGCAGGCCGTTGTCCTTCATGATCTTCAGCGACTTGTACGGCACGTTGGCCTTCGCGTTGCACGACCACGTGATGCCGAGCTTGCCCAGGCCGATGGCGATGGCTTCGGCGCGCGGCAGGTCGTCGGTGAAGGTGTCGTCGTCGAACATCAGTTCCTTCACTTCCGGCATGTTGTCGCGGATCCACTTCGCTTCCGCGAGCACGTTCTCGACCGAGCGCGTGCGGTAGCGATGGCCGCTGACCGTCTGCGGCCACAGGCAGAACGTGCAGCGCGACTTGCAACCGCGGCCCGTGTAGATCGACACGTACGGATAGTTCAGGTAGCCGATGAAGTAGTTGTCGATCTTCAGGTCGCGCTTGTAGACGGGCGCGACGAACGGCAGCTCGTCCATGTTCTCGAGGATCGGACGCGCTTCGTTGTGCTCGATCGAGCCGTCCTTCGCGCGCCAGCTCAAGCCCTTGATCTCGGGGAACGGCTTGCCTTCGGCGATTTCCTTGCAGGTGTAGTCGAATTCCTCGCGACACACGAAGTCGATCGCGTCGCTCGCCGTCAGCGAGTTGTGCGGATCGACCATCACCTTCGCGCCGACCATGCCGACCCGCATCGACGGCTTCATCTTCTTCAGGTCCTGCGCGAACATCGCGTCGGTCGGGAACGACGGCGTGCTCGTGTGGATGATCACGAGGTCGTAGTCGTTGGCGATCTTCAACGTTTCCTCGACCGACAGCCCGTCGGCCGGCGCATCGACGACGCGGCTGCCCGGCACGAGCGCGGCCGGCTGCGCGAGCCAGGTCGGATACCAGAAGGAACGGATTTCGCGCTTCGCCTGATAGCGCGAGCCGGCTCCGCCGTCGAAGCCGTCATACGAAGGGGCCTGCAAGAACAGCGTTTTCATGAATGCTCCGGTAGCCTGCATAGTTCGTTTCGTTACAACGATTCAGTCAAAAAACCGCGGGCCGCCCTGCCGGCGCCCGCCTCTCTGTCATGTCGCGCCGCGCGGCTTCGCCGTGCGACGCGTCTCGGCCCGCGGGCCGGGTTCGATCGACGGCGCTAGCGGCCGTCCACTGCTTCCACGGCCGCCGTCGCGCGTTCGCCGCCGACGACCGTCATCCTGGCGCCGCGCCACACGACCTGCGTGCCGAACACGGCCGCGAGCCACTCGAGCGCGAGCAGCGTGTCGCGCACCGCGACGAGCGGCAGGTCGCGCCAGAACGCGCGCCAGCCGTCCTCGCCGCGCGCGTGCAGCACGAGCCGCCCGAATGCGCCGACCGCGGCCGCCCCGCCCGCCAGCGTGCCGGCGAAGGTGCCATCGAGGCGCAATGCCAGCACCGCGCCGATCGCGAGCCACGGCACGGTAAACGTGATGAACAGGAACGCGAAGCCGGCCGGGTTCAGCGAACGAATCGTGCGCAGCCAGCGCGTCTCGCGGTGCCACAGCGGCCCGAACGACGGTTCGATCACGTCGGTCGCGACCTCGACCTCGGACAGCACGGTGCGCCGCCCGAGGCGGCGCGGCAGCTCGGCCAGCCAGAAATCGTCGGCCAGCTCGTCCTTCAGCGCGAAGAGACCGCCGATCCGGTCGAGCGTGTCGCGCGTGAGCGCGAGCGTCGCACCGAAGCCGAAGCGGCTCGAGCGGCCGAGGTGGGTGATCCGCACCGACGGCGCGAACCACGCGTCGACGAACTGCGCGCCGATCCGCGTCCAGAAGCCGCCGACGCTGCGCGCATGATACAGGCACGTGACGACCCCGACCGACGGGTCCGCGAGCGGCGCCGTCACGCGCTCCAGATAGTCGGGCTGCACCGCGATGTCGCTGTCCGCGATCACGATGCGGCCGTATTTCGCGCGCTCGGCGAGATTGATCAGGTTGCTGACCTTCAGGTTCTTGCCGTGCACACGCGCGTCGATCACGAGCGTGATGTCGCAATCCGGATGATCGGCGCGCAGCCGCTCGACGACGGCCGCGGCCGGATCGGCCGACGATGCGACGCCGAACAGCACCTCGTAGCGAGGATGGCGCTGCGCGCAGAAGGTCGCGAGGTTTTCATACAGGTGCGGCTCCGCGCCGCACAGCGGCTTCAGCACGCTGACCGGCTCGAAGCCGTCGCGCACCGTCGTGCGCGGCGTGCGCGGCCGCGGCGCGAAGGCCGCGACGAGCGCATAGCCGGCCGCGGCCAGCGTGAACGCGATCAGGAGCCAGTCGAGCAGCGTGGCGGTGGGCGTCATGTGCGATGCCTCCCGGCGACGTGGGCGCCATGGCAAACGCTTGAGCGTGATTGAGCGTGATGCGGTATTCCGACAACGACGAACGCGGGCACGACCCGACTCCTTGTTCCAGCAGCGTCTGTAAGGGGGAGGCGCGACCCGTTGTTCGGGTTCGGCCATGCCCGGCTTCGCGTGGCGTATCCCCGCGCAGCGCCCGGACGGCATGCGGGAAGACTCGAATGGCTCCATCGGCACAAGATGGGCAGGCGGCGGATTTTAGCAGTCTGCGCCCCCCCGCGCGCGGTGCTACGCGAAACGGACTAGTGCAATTCCGGCAAAGCTGAGCGGTCGACGAGCCTGATCGGCCCGGCCACGTTCACATTAGCGTAAGCACTTTGCAGGCGTATTGCAGTCTTTAAAATCAAACGTTTCGTGCAAATTTGTATGTCGATGCGGTTTCACTTCCAATCGCCGTAAAGTTTGGTAATTAATCAGCGATTAGGTTGATTTTCGCAACGATGGTCGCAAGCAACCCTGCACCCCTGTAAGGCGCATGGGTATCCGCGCGCCGCCAGCACGTTCCGGAACCCTTTGGCAAAATCCTTGGCGTCTGTTGCGTCAGCGCATCATCACGCCACCCCGTTTCGAAGGTCTTCCGATGACACCGTTTTCCGTACTCGATCTCGCGCCCATTCCGGCCGGCGCCGACGCCTCGCAAGCGTTCCGCAACACCGTCGATCTCGCGCAGCACGCGGAGCGCTGGGGCTACCGGCGTTACTGGCTGGCCGAGCATCACAACATGCCGGGGATCGCGAGTGCGGCCACCGCCGTCGTGATCGGCCACGTCGCGGGCGCCACGCGGACGATCCGGGTCGGCTCGGGCGGCATCATGCTGCCGAACCATGCGCCGCTCGTGATCGCCGAGCAGTTCGGCACGCTCGCGTCGCTGTATCCGGGGCGCATCGACCTCGGCCTCGGCCGCGCGCCCGGCACCGACCAGACCACGTCGCGCGCGCTGCGCCGCGACCTGATCGGCAGTGCGGATTCGTTCCCGGACGACGTCGCCGAGCTGCAGCGCTACTTCGCGGAGCCGGTACCCGGCCAGCGCGTGCGCGCGGTGCCTGGCGCGGGGCTCGACGTCCCGGTGTGGCTGCTCGGTTCGAGCCTGTTCAGCGCGCAGCTCGCGGCGATGCTCGGGCTGCCGTTCGCGTTCGCGTCGCACTTCGCGCCCGACTATCTGATGCGGGCGCTCGAGATCTATCGCGCGCAGTACCGGCCGTCGGCCGCGTGGCCAAAGCCGCATGCAATGGTCGGCGTCAACGTGTTCGCGGCCGAGACCGACGACGAGGCGCGGCGCCTGTTCACGTCGCTGCAGCAGCAGTTCATCAACCTGCGGCGCGGCACGCCGGGCAAGCTGCCGCCGCCCGTCGACGCGCTCGAGGCGAATGAACTCGAACTCGCGACCGTCGCGCATTCGCTGTCGTTCGCGGCGGTCGGCTCGCGCGACACGGTGCGCGACAAGCTGCGCGACCGTATCGCGCAGACGGGCGCCGACGAGCTGATCATCACCGCGCAGATCTACGATCATGCCGCGCGGCTGCGCTCGTTCGAACTGGCCGCGCAGATCCGCGACGAACTCGCGAGCGAGGCAAGCTGACGGCACGACCGCGCGCGGCCGGCCGCCCGCGCCGCGTCACTGCGGGCGCACGGCGTCCAGCCCGTCGAGCAGCGCCTTGTGGAACGCGTCCGGGTCCTGGATCTGCGGCGCGTGGCCGAGCGCCGGAAATTCGACGAGCTGCGCACCGGGAATCGCGGCCTGCGTGCGCTTCGCGAGTTCCGGATAGCGGCCGAGCTTCGCGTGCACGTCGGGCGGCGCGACGTCCTTGCCGATCGCGGTCGTGTCCTTGTCGCCGATCATCAGCAGCGTCGGCACGCGAATCGCGCCGAATTCGTAGACCACCGGCTGCGTGAGGATCATGTCGTAGATCAGCGCGGAGTTCCACGCGACCGCGTCGCGGCCGGCGCCGCGATACATGCCGGCGAGCATCTGCACCCAGCGCTCGTACGACGGCGCCCACTTGCCCGCGTAGTAGGTCGCCTGCTCGTAGCGGCGGATGCCGTCGGCGTTGGTCTTCAGCTCGCGCGCATACCAGTAGTCGACCGACAGCGGCGGCACCCCGAGCGCCTTCCAGTCCTCGAGGCCGATCGGGTTCACGAGCACGAGCTGGTCGGTCGCCTTCGGATACATCAGCGCGTAGCGGATCGCGAGCATCCCGCCCGTCGAGTGGCCGACGATCGTCGCCGATTTCACGCCGACCGATTCGAGCAGCGCGTGCGTGTTGCGCGCGAGTTGCTGGAAGCTGTACTGGTAGCGTTCGGGCTTCGACGACTTGCAGAAGCCGATCTGGTCCGGCGCGATCACGCGATAGCCGGCGCGGCTCAGCACGCCGATCGTGTCCTCCCAGGTCGCCGCGCAGAAGTTCTTGCCGTGCAGCAGCACGACGGTGCGGCCGTTCGGATGCGCGGGCTGTACGTCGAGGTACGCCATCTCGAGGGTTTCGCGCTGCGACACGAACGCGTATTCGTGCACGGGCGCCGGATACGCGAACCCTTCCAGACGCGGGCCGTACGCGGGCCCGTCGTTGGCGGCGGGCGTCGCGGCGACGCTCGCAACGGGCATCGCGCACGCGGCGGCGGCGCTCGCGCCGAGCACGGCGGACAGGATCTTGCAAATCGAAAGCATGGCGATCACGGTGATGGGGGGACGCGCGCGGGCTGCCGGGTTGCAGCGGAGCTGTCTCGGGCTGTCTCGCGCCCCGCGATTCTACGCGGTCGCGTGACGACGGCGCGCAACACTCCGGGGCCGCGCGACTTCCGCGCGTACGACGAACTCGGGTATCGTGTGACGTGACCCTGAAACGCGTGCAGGCGAATTCCCATGAAAAACGTCCTCAGCATTCAGTCGCACGTCATCTACGGCCATGCCGGCAACAGCGCGGCCGTGTTCCCGATGCAGCGCCTCGGCGTCAACGTCTGGCCGCTCAACACCGTCCAGTTGTCGAATCACATGCAGTACGGCCACTGGGCCGGCAGCGCGATCGACGCCGCGAAGATGGAACAGCTCGTCGACGGCATCGCCGCCATCGGCGCGCTCAAGCGTTGCGACGCGGTGCTGTCCGGCTTCCTCGGCTCGCCGCCGCAGGCACGCGCGGCGGTCGAGATCGTGCGCTCGGTGAAGGCGATGAATCCGAACGCGTGGTACTTCTGCGATCCGGCGATGGGCCAGACGGGCGGCGTCCGGCCCGAGCCCGGCGTCGAGGAATTCATCGTGCAGGAGGTGCCCGCGCTCGCGGACGGCATGTCGCCGAACCATACCGAACTGCAGAAGCTCGCCGGGCGACGCATCGAGACCGTCGCGGAAGCCGTCGACGCGTGCCGCGCGCTGATCCGCCGCGGCCCGAAGATCATCCTCGTCAAGCACCTCCACGACCGCAACAGCCCGGCCGACCGCTTCAACATGCTCGCCGTCACCGAAACCGAAGCGTGGATCGGCCAGCGGCCGCTGTATGCGTTTCCGCGCCATCCGGTCGGCGTCGGCGACCTGACCAGCGCGATCTTCGTCGCGTGCCGGCTGCGCGGCGACTCGGTGCGCGCCGCGTTCGAACACACGCTCGCGGCCGTACACGCGGTCGTGAAGGCCACCTACGACGCACGCCGCTACGAGCTCGAGCTCGTCGCCGCGCAGGACGAAATCGCGCGGCCGAGCGAATGGTTCGGCGCGTGGGTGACCGACGCCTGACGCGTGCGCATCGCCCTGCTCGCCGCGGCTGGCCGCCGCCGCACCTCGGCCATCCTGCGGCTCCCTCGCTGTTCCCGCTGTTCCCGCTGTCCGCGTGCCGCGCAGCACCCGCCTCGCCCGTTGCCGCTGCCCCGCAGTCCGTGCGGCGGCGCACCGCCGGCTGCAACCCGGTCCACGCGTGCAAACGTTTCCGGACTTCACATGAATGACACCGATTCCTCGCTATGCTCGCGGCGGCACGCATCGGCGCAGCCGCATCCTGCGACCCGGTGTGCGCCGTTCCCGCAGGTCCCGCCAATCGGCTCCCTCTTTACCCCACGATAACGACCATGACCCGATCGAACCGTCGTGACTTCCTGCGCGTCGCCGCCGGCACTGCCGGCGCCGCCGCGCTGAACCTGTTTCCGCCCGTGATCCGCGATGCGCTCGCGATTCCCGCGAACCGCCGTACCGGCACGATCCGCGATATCGAACACATCGTGATCCTGATGCAGGAGAACCGCTCGTTCGACCACTACTTCGGCACGATGCGCGGTGTCCGCGGCTTCGGCGACCCGCGCCCGCTGCGCCTCGCGAACGGCAAGCCGGTGTTTCACCAGCCGGTCGGCCCGGCCGAACTGCTGCCGTTCCACCCGGGCGCCGACAAGCTCGGCCTGCAGTTCCTGCAGGACCTGCCGCACGGCTGGCAGGACATGCACGCTGCCTGGAACAAGGGCCGCTACGACCAGTGGGTGCCGAACAAGGGCACGACGACGATGGCGTACCTGAAGCGCGACGACATCCCGTTCCACTACCAGCTCGCCGACGCGTTCACGATCTGCGACGCGTACCACTGCGCGTTCCCGGGCTCGACCGACCCGAACCGCTATTACATGTGGACCGGCTACGTCGGCAACGACGGCACGGGCGGCGGCCCGGTGCTCGGCAACGATGAAAAGGGCTACGGCTGGACGACTTATCCGGAAGTGCTCGAACAGGCCGGCGTGTCGTGGAAGATCTACCAGGACGTCGGCACGGGGCTCGACGCGAAGGGTTCGTGGGGCTGGACGTCCAACCCGTACATCGGCAACTACGGCGACAACGCGCTGCTCTACTTCAACCAGTACCGCACCGCGCTGCCGGGCACGCCGCTGTACGACAAGGCGCGCACCGGCACCAACATCAGCGCCGGCGGCACGCTGTTCGACGTGCTGCAGCAGGACGTGAAGAACGGCACGCTGCCGCAGGTGTCGTGGATCTGCGCGCCGGAAGCATATTCCGAGCACCCGAACTGGCCGGCCAACTACGGCGCGTGGTACATCGAGCAGGTGCTGAAGGCGCTCGTGTCGAATCCGGACGTGTGGAGCAAGACCGCGCTCTTCATCACGTATGACGAAAACGACGGCTTCTTCGATCACGTGCCGCCGCCGTTCGCGCCGCAGTCGCGCGACAACGGGCTGTCGACGGTCGCGACGACCAACGAGGTCTATGCCGGCGACGCGTCGCACATGGCCGGCCCGTACGGGCTCGGGCCGCGCGTGCCGATGCTGGTCGTGTCGCCGTGGACCAAGGGCGGCTGGGTCTGCTCGCAGACCTTCGATCACACGTCGCTGCTGCAATTCATCGAGGCGCGGTTCGGCGCGCAGTATCCGGTCACGGCCGCCAACGTGTCGCCATGGCGTCGCGCGGTGTGCGGCGACCTGACGTCGGCGTTCGAGTTCGCGACCGCGGACGCCGCGTGGCCGACGCTGCCCGACACGAGCGGCTACGCGCCGCCCGACCGCGTGCGCCATCCCGACTACATCCCGGTGCCGCCGGTGCTGCAGAAGCTGCCGAAACAGGAAGCCGGGCTGCGTCCGGCGCGCGCGCTGCCGTACGAGCTGTTCGTGCACGGCCGCGTCGAAGCCGCGGACGGGCAGTTCCGGCTGACCTTCGCGAACACGGGCCGAGCCGGCGCCGCGTTCCAGGTCCAGTCGCGCAACCGCGTCGACGGCCCGTGGGCGTACACGGTCGAAGCCGGCAAACGCATCGCCGATACGTGGAGCGCCGCCGCGTCGCTCGGCCTGTACGACCTCGACGTGTACGGCCCGAACGGCTTCTACTGCCATTTCCGCGGCCCGTTCGCGACCGGCGTCGGCAGCGCGAGCGTGAACCCCGAAGTGATCTACGGCTACGACGTCGCGAACGGCAACATCACGCTGCGCCTGATGAACCGCGGCCACAAGGCCGTGCGGCTCAAGGTCACGAACGCGTACGGCCACGGTCACGCGCGCACGTTCGACCTCGCGCCGGGCGCGCACGTCGACGATTACTGGGATCTGCGCGGCAGCCACGGCTGGTATGACCTGACCGTCAGCGACGGCCGGGCGCTCGGCTTCCTGCGCCGCTTCGCGGGCCACGTCGAAACGGGCCGCCCGAGCACCAGCGACCCGTTGATCCGCACGACCGCGTCGCACGACGACGCCGAAGCCGCATCGGACGCCCTGTCCGACTGACGTCGACCCACGCGCGGCGCGGCCCCGGCGGGCTGCGCCGCGTCTTTGCCCCGCAGCACTCCCCCTCTCTGCGCCCGTTCCGCTCGCGACGGGAAACTCCCGATACCGGCCGCCCGCGCTCGCGCCGAAGCTATGCGCAAATCCGCATCGAATGCGCGACAAATTTCCAAGACCCGCGCATATCGGCGACCTATATATCGAAGCAATCGGGGCTCTTCGCGGAGCCTGACGGGAGATGTTTCCGAGGATCACGATGCCGACCTCCCCGCCCGATTCCGAGAAGCGGTCGAACCGCCCGCCCGTCGCACGCGCCCGGCCCGCCCGGACGCGCGCGGTACCCACTCGCCGGTGTCGAACAAGAGGAACAACATGAAATTCCGTCATTCCCTGCTGTCGGTGTCCATTGCATCCGCGCTTGCCCTCCTCTCGCAACAGGCCGCTCACGCTGCCGACGCAACCGACGTGAAGGTCGGCTTCGCCGCGCCGCTCACGGGCGTGAACGCCGGCTACGGCAAGGATCTGCAAAACGGCGTGCAGCTCGCGCTCGACGATGCGGTCGCGCAGAAGGTGCAGATCGCCGGCAAGCCCACCCGCTTCAATCTCGTCGTGCAGGACGACCAGGCCGATCCGCGCATCGGCGTGCAGGCCGCGCAGGCGCTGGTCGACCAGAACGTGTCGGTCGTGGTCGGCCACTTCAACTCGGGGACGACGATTCCGGCGTCGGTGGTCTACGACAAGGCCGGCATTCCGGTGATCGACCCGGCCGCGACCAACCCGACGCTCACGTCGCGCGGGCTCGCGAACATGTTCATGGTGATCGCGACCGACGGCCAGAATGCCGGCAACGCGGGCAAGTACGCGGTCGACGTGACGAAGGCGAAGCGCATCGCGATCATCGACGACCGCACCGCGTTCGGCCAGGGCGAGGCCGACGAATTCGAGAAGGCCGTGAAGGCCGCCGGCGGCACGATCATCGGCCGCGAATTCACCAACAATCAGGCGGTCGATTTCCGCGCGCAGATCACGAGCCTGAAGGGCAAGAACCCGGACCTGATCTTCTTCGGCGGCCTCGATTCGCTCGCCGCGAACTTCATCAAGCAGATGCGTCAGCTCGGGCTGAACGCGCAGTTCGTCGGCGGCGGCGGCGTGAAGGACAACGAGTTCATCAAGATCGCGGGCCCGGCCGCCGAAGGCGCGATGGCATGGGAATACGGCCGGCCGCTCGACGAGTTGCCGCAGGGCAAGGATTTCGAGGCGCGCTTCAAGAAGCGCTTCGGCGTCGACGTGCTGTCGTACGCGCAGTTCGGCTATGACGCGGCGTGGGCGGCGATCAAGGCGATGCAGGCGGCCGGTTCGACCGACCCGAAGGCCTATCGCCCGGCGCTGAAGAAGGTCGACTTCGAGGGCGTGACCGGCCGCATCTCGTTCGCGAACGACGGCTCGCTGAAGAGCGGGATGTCGACGCTGTACCAGGTGAAGAACGGCGCGTGGAAGACGATCGTGACGAAGGGAGGCTGATCGGCGAGGCAGGCGGCCGGCGGCGGGCACGCCGCCCGGCCGTGAAGATCGGCGGAATCACCCCGATCTCATATGACGACTGATGTTGAAGCGATTTCCCCGCGCGCAGCCGCACGGGCTCCGCAACCCGGCGGTCAGCCGGCTTCGGCCTCCGCCGCCTCGTGCGCGCGGCGCAACCGCTCGCGGCTGTTCGTGAGATGCGTGCGCATCGCGGCGCGGGCCGCTTCCGGGTCGTGGCGCGCGATTGCCTCGTAGATGTCCTCGTGCTCGTGATTCAGCCGGCCGACGTAGCGCTCGAGGTCGTCGCCGGCAAAGCGCGCCGAATTCACGCGCGTGCGCGGGATGATCGACGTGCCGAGCTGCGTCATGATGTCGACGAAATAGCGGTTGCCGGTGGATTGCGCGATCTGCAGGTGGAACTGGAAGTCGAGCTGCGCGGTGTCGCGGCCGCCGCCCGCGCCCGTCGCGATCGCGTCGAGCGCGCGCCGCAGCGCGGCGAGGTCGGCATCGTTCGCGCGCTGCGCGGCGAGGCTCGCGCACTCGCTTTCGAGGCTGATGCGCAGTTCCAGCACCGCGAGCACGTCGCGCAGCGTCGTGATCGTCGCGGGATCGATGCCGAGCGTCTGGCGGCGCGACGGCTCGAGCACGAAGCTGCCGATGCCGTGGCGCGTCTCGACGAGGCCGCTCGCCTGCATCCGCGAGATCGCCTCGCGCACGACCGTCCGGCTCACGCCCTGCGCCGCCATGACTTCGGTTTCGGTCGGCAGCTTGTCGCCGGGACGCAGCGTGCCGTTTTCGATCTGCGCGGTCAGCGCGTCGACGACATCTTGTGCGAGGCTGCGTGCGCGACGGCGCGGCGCTGCGGGAAGCGTAGGCACGGACATGTGGCCGGTTCCTTTTTGAATGATCGTAATGTGAGCCGAGGGTTTACGCGGGGTTTGAGCGAAAGCCGATGATTCATTATACTGCGTCACAAGTCATCCGACGACTGATGATCGGCGCACGGTCTCCTGTCGACTCAGGTCGGCTGTTCAGTCCCGCCTGGTCCCGTGCGTAACGATCGATCGACCCGTATTCGCGTGCTGCGCTCCACGGGCCCGGTTGTCGCTTCCACCCCGTGTTCGGGTTGCGTCGACATGCGGGGCTTGCGCGCCACGCACGTCGGTTGTCGAATGATCGCACCTCACGCCGCGCGCGGCAAAGCTTTTGCCGCACGGCATCGCCTACTTTTTCGCCATCGCCGCCCATGAACGCCGTCACTGCCTCGCCTTCCCACGACACGCCGCGCATCGTCGACCTGCAAGCGATTCCGGTCGCCGGCCACGACAGCATGCTGCTCAACCTGAGCGGCGCGCACGGCCCGTTCTTCACCCGCAACCTCGTGATCCTGAAGGACAGCGCGGGCCGCACGGGCGTCGGCGAAGTGCCGGGCGGCGAGAGCATCCGCCGCACGCTCGACGACGCGCGCGCGCTCGTCGTCGGCCAGCCGGTCGGCAACTATCACGCGGTGCTCAACGACGTGCGCCGCACCTTCGCCGACCGCGACGCGAGCGGCCGCGGGCTGCAGACCTTCGACCTGCGCACGACGATCCACGCGGTCACCGCGCTCGAAGCCGCGCTGCTCGACCTGCTCGGCCAGCATCTCGGCGTGCCGGTCGCCGCGCTGCTCGGCGAAGGCCAGCAGCGCGAGCGGGTCGAAATGCTCGGCTACCTGTTCTACGTCGGCGATCGCACGAAGACCGCGCTCCCCTATCGCGACGGCCGCGGCGCGACCGACGACTGGACCCGCGTGCGCGACGAAGCCGCGCTGACGCCCGAAGCCGTCGTGCGGCTCGCCGAAGCCGCGCATGCGCGCTACGGCTTCAACGACTTCAAGCTGAAGGGTGGCGTGTTCGACGGGGCGAGCGAGATCGAAGCCGTGACGGCGCTCGCCGAGCGCTTCCCCGACGCGCGCGTGACGCTCGATCCGAACGGCGCATGGTCCCTCGACGAGGCCGTGCGACTGTGCCGCGATCAGCATCACGTGCTCGCGTATGCGGAAGATCCGTGCGGCGCGGAGAACGGTTACTCGGGCCGCGAGGTGATGGCCGAATTCCGCCGCGCGACGGGGCTGCCGACGGCCACCAACATGATCGCGACCGACTGGCGGCAGATGGGCCATGCGGTGCAGTTGCACGCCGTCGACATCCCGCTCGCCGATCCGCATTTCTGGACGATGCAGGGCTCGGTGCGGGTCGCGCAGATGTGCCGCGACTGGGGCCTCACGTGGGGTTCGCATTCGAACAACCACTTCGACGTGTCGCTCGCGATGTTCACGCACGTCGCGGCCGCGGCGCCCGGCCAGGTCACCGCGATCGACACTCACTGGATCTGGCAGGACGGCGAACGGCTGACGCACGAGCCGCTGAAGATCGAGAACGGACTGGTGGAAGTGCCGAAGCGGCCGGGGCTCGGCATCGACATCGACATGGATGCGGTCGCGCTCGCGCACGAGCTGTACAAGCAGCACGGCCTCGGCGCCCGCGACGACGCGGCGGCGATGCAGTATCTGATCCCGGGCTGGACGTTCAACAACAAGCGCCCGTGCCTCGTGCGTTGAGGGCGCGACGAACCGGGCGGCAGGTCCGCCCGGTCGGAACGGAATGATGCGGTTCGCCCGTGGATCGGCGCTCGCCTGCCGGGAGAGACCGGCGAAGCAAAAGCGGGATTCGCGAGCGCGCGGCTAGCCTGTCGCCCGCTGATGGATCTCCTGGCCTGCCGCCCCCTAACCGGGCGTCCCTAGCCGGCTGCGCCAATCCCCCGCGCCATCCCCGACGCGGCGAACACGATGACGATCACCAGCACCGCCTGCCAGTGGCCGATCCGCACATAGGTGCGCGCACGGCCGATATCGGGCATCTGCTGCCGCCGCGCGGCGACACGCCAGCGGATCAGCCCCAGCATCGGCACGACCTCGAGCAGCAGGATCAGCACGAGCGCGGTCATCTTCAGGTGAAAGAGCGGTTCGTGCAGGTAGTACGCGGTGCCTTTCTCGAAACCGCCGAATGCGCGCGCCACGCCCGTCGCGATCAGCACGAGCGCCGACACGCCCCAGACCGCATCGGCCTTGAACACGCCGGGCAAATCGACCGCCTGCGCGGATGCGATGAGCCGGCGCAACGCGCGGTTACGCGCCGCGATCGCGGCAAACGCGACGCCGAACGCACTCAGATGAATGGCAGCCAGCAACCAACGGACGATCATCGCGCCTCCTTGTCGCCCGCGCCCGGTGCGCGAGCCCTGTCAGACGATTTGCTTGAGCGCCGCGTCGAGCGCGAGCACCGCGACGCGGTCGCCTTCGGTCGCGAGCGGCGTGCGCATCACGATCTGCCGGTTGTGGCCGACCGCCGCCGGCGAATCCCACAGCAGTTCCACCTTCGGCCGATTGAACAGGCTGCCGCGACGCGGCGGCACGACCGCCGGCTGCGTGCCCTGCTCGCCCGCGGCGGGCGCGGCGGGTGCGACTCGGCCGGGCCAGCGCACCGACAGTTCGCGCGCGTCGTACTGGCCGACCTTGCGGCTTTCCATCCAGACGATCGCGGTGCGCGTCAGCACGTCGAGCGAGATCGCATACCGGCCGACCGCGAAGCGGCGCGCGGCCACGTTGGTCCGCCACAGTGGCCGCGGCCGACAGATCCAGACGATCGCCGCGTACAGCGCCGGCGCGGCGACGAGCCAGCCGTTGGTGGCCGTCACCGCATGCAGCGCGCGGCGCCAGCCGGCCGCCCACGTGAACGCGCCGATCGACCACGCGGCAAACAGGAAACCGATCAGCGCGAACACGCGCAGCGCCTGGCGCAGCCACTGCGGCAGCGGATGGAACGGCCGCTCGGCCCGCGCGGCGGCGCCCGGCAGCGCGAGTAGCAGGAAGATCAGGATGAGGTAGAGGAATGCCCACGGCGACGATACCATCGCCGACAGCGACGAGCGATAGCCCATCTGGGACATCGAGAACAGCCAGCGCGCGAGCAGCACGAGACCGATCGCGCGCAACGCGAAGATCACGCCGGCGCCGGGGGCCGGCGCTGCGCGCGTGGTTTTCGTTCTCGCCAAGACTGCTCTCCTCTGGATAGTCGTACCGGGCCGGATTTCACGGCACGGCCATTATAGGGACATTACCGTCTGGACAGACGGCAGGATGGTGTGCCGGGCCGCTTCGGAGGCCGTTCGCAGCGTCGGGCGCGGCGAGAATACAACAGATCCGCGCCGCAGATGTGACAACGCCCCGCCGGAAAACCCGGACGGGGCGTCGTGGCGGCCGCGCGGCGGCGGCCCGCAATCAGCTTGCGTTGACTTCGCGGAGCACCGTGCGGCGCTTCTGGCGCAGCAGTTCCTCGTAGCCCTTCACGTAGTTCTGCGCCATCACCTTCGACGAGAAACGGGCTTCGAACGCGGCGCGAACCTTCTCGCGCGGCAGCGTATCGAGACGCTTGAGCGCGGCGACGGCCGACAATTCGTCTTCGACGACGAAGCCCGACACGCCGTTGTCGATCACTTCCGGCACCGAGCCGCGCTTGAACGCGATCACCGGCGTGCCGCAGGCCATCGCCTCGATCATCACCAGGCCGAAGGGCTCCGGCCAGTCGATCGGGAACAGCAGCGCATGCGCGTTGCCGAGGAATTCGGTCTTCTCCGACTCGCTGATTTCGCCGATGTACTCGACGTGCGGCAGCGCGAACAGCGGCTTGATCTTCTCTTCGTAGTACGCGCGGTCGGCCTTGTCGAGCTTCGCGGCGATCTTGATCGGCAGGCCGGCCTGCTCGGCGATGCGGATCGCCGTGTCGACGCGCTTCTCCGGCGAGATGCGGCCGAGGAACGCGAGGTAGCTCGGCTTCACGTTCGGGATCGGCGTCAGCAGGTTTTCCGGCAGGCCGTGGTAGACGGTCGACAGCCAGTTCGCCTGCGGCAGCGGGATGCGCTGGTTGTCGGAGATCGACACGACCGGCACGTCGCTGAACGCGTTGAAGATCGGCTGCAGTTCCGGCAGATCGAGACGGCCGTGCATCGTCGTCAGATGCGGGACCGGCTGGCGCGAGAACAGCGAGAACGGGTAGTAGTCGATGTGGCAGTGCAGGACGTCGAACTCTTCCGCGCGGCGGCGCACCTGCTCGAGGAGCAGCATGTGCGGGGCCATCACGTCGCGGATCGTCGGGTCGAGGCGCAGCGCCTGCGGCCAGCACGCTTCGAGCTTCGCGGAGGTTTGCGAATCGCCGCTCGCGAAGAGCGTGACGTCATGCCCCATCTCGACGAGTGCTTCGGTGAGATAGGACACCACTCGCTCGGTCCCGCCGTACAGTTTCGGGGGCACCGCTTCATGCAACGGAGCGATTTGGGCGATTCGCATGCGTAACTCCTAAAAAATCGGCAAAAAACCAGGTATGGGTCGGCAACCTGCCGGTGGTCCGGGCTGGAAACATGTCGTCCGAACCTCGGACGAATCAGCCTGCCGGGGGCGTCGAACCCGCGCTGCTCAAGGAGCGTCGGCGACGCGACAGGCATAGAACGTTTGAAACGAAGACCCGTTGACAGGGGTTCGTAAAAAAACCTGGAATCGAACCCGGAGCCGATTATCTAGGGTTATTCCCGATACGGCGCACGACATTTCAAACACTTTACTTTGTTACAAAGGCGCAACACTTTGCAACCCGCGGACTCGGGCGTCCGTTCTAGAGTGGAAGGCCGTTTTGGCGATCCTTGTTAACCCGCAGCTGCCGGCAGCGTGATTCCGGCGCACGACGCAGGACGGGATGCCGGATTTTATCTCAAAATCGAGCGCGAGCCCCTGGCCAAGGCAAGATTCGCGCAGCGCGACGCGCGGCGTTGTTTACAATGCCGGATTATTCAGTCCGGGCGAACGCCGGCCTGCGACCCAGCCGCCCCGCTCAATCACCGAATCACCGCACCCATATTTTGGAATCTCTCACCCCCGCCCAGCGCAACGCCCACAACGCGAAGCTGTCGAGCTACGCGCATCGGCCGATCGCGTTCCTGTTCCGCTACATCCGCCTCCACCCCGTCGCGCACCTGATCGTGCTCTGCAGCGTGCTGGCCGCCGTCGGCTGCGCGCTCGGCTCGCAATATGCGATCAAGCACCTGATCGACGTGCTCGCGACCGGACGCCATCACCCGGGCCCGCTGTGGGGCGCGTTCGCGCTGCTCGTCGGGCTGATCGCGGCCGACAACCTGCTGTGGCGCGTCGGCGGCTGGGTCGCCGCGCACACGTTCGTCGCGGTCACCGGCGACCTGCGGCGCGACCTGTTCCAGTACCTGATCGGCCATTCGCCGACGTATTACTCGGAGAAGCAGCCCGGCACGCTCGCCAGTCGCATCACGGCCACGTCGAACGCGGTCTACACGTCGGAGAATACGATGGCGTGGAACGTGCTGCCGCCGTGCATCGCGGTGATGGGCGCGATCCTGATGATCATCGTCGTCAATCCGCTGATGGCGGCCGGCCTGCTCGGCTGTTCGGCCGTGCTGTCCGTCATCCTGTTCAAGCTCGCCGGCCGCGGCTCCGCGCGCCACCACGCGTTCGCGGCGAAGGCCGCGGCGGTCGACGGCGAGCTCGTCGACGTGATCGGCAACATGGGCCTCGTGCGCGCGTTCGGGATGACGCTGCGCGAACAGAAGCGCTTCAGCGCGACGGTGAAGGCCGAGATGGATGCGCGCCAGCAGAGCCTGCTCTATCTCGAAAAGCTGCGGCTGCTGCACGCGGTGATCACCGCGATGCTGTCCGCCGGCCTGCTCGGCTGGGCGCTGTGGCTGTGGGATCAGGGCCGCGCGACGTCGGGCGACATCGTGCTCGTCAGCTCGCTCGGCTTCACGATCCTGCACGGCACGCGCGACCTCGCGGTCGCGCTCGTCGACGTCACGCAGCACGTCGCCCGCCTGTCCGAAGCGGTGAAGACGCTGCTCGAGCCGCACGGGATGCCGGACCGCTCGGACGCGCAGCCGCTGTCGGCCACGGGCGGCCGCGTCGATTTCGAGCGCGTGACGTTCGCGTACCCGCACCGCCGCGCGATCCTCGACCACTTCGACCTGCATATCGAGCCGGGCCAGCGCGTCGGCCTGATCGGCAAGTCGGGCGCGGGCAAATCGACCGTGCTCGCGCTGCTGCAACGCTTCTACGACACGCAGGACGGCGTCGTGAAGGTCGACGGCCAGGACGTGAAGGCCATCACGCAGGACAGCCTGCGCCACGCGATCGCGCTGGTGCCGCAGGACATCTCGCTGCTGCACCGGACCATCTACGACAACATCGCGTACGGCCGCCCCGACGCGACCCGCGACGAAGTGCTCGCCGCCGCGCGCGACGCGCGCTGCGCGGAGTTCATCGAGGCGATGCCGGAAGGCTATGACACGATCGTCGGCGACCGCGGCGTCAAGCTGTCGGGCGGCCAGCGCCAGCGCATCGCGATCGCGCGCGCGATCCTGAAGAATGCGCCGATCCTGCTGCTCGACGAAGCGACGTCGGCGCTCGACAGCGCATCCGAGGAAGCGATCCAGAGCGCGCTCGACCGGCTGATGGTCGGCCGCACGGTGATCGCGATCGCGCACCGCCTGTCGACGCTGCGCAACTTCGACCGCATCATCGTGATGAGCAACGGCAAGGTGATCGACGACGGCCCGCCCGAGGTGCTGCGCAACCGCCCCGGCCTGTACCGCGATCTGCTCGCGAAGCAGCACGGCCGCCATCATGCGGCCACCGACGGCAACACGCCGACCGGCGAACGCGTGGCCTGACGCGCGTCGGCATCCGGCCAACGAAAAAGCCGCCGTGCTTGCTCGCACGGCGGCTTTTTCAATTGCAGCGGCAGCAATGGATCGGGATCAGACCTGCTGCAGATCGCGCAGAAAATTGTCCCGCCACACCGACACGTTGTTCTCGCGAAGCTGCGCGATCATGTCCGCGTAGCGTGCGCGCCGCTCGGCGAGCGGCATCGTCAGCGCCTGCGACAGCGCATCGGCCATCCCGTCGATATCGATCGGATTGACGATCAGCGCGCCCGTGAGCTCGCGCGCGGCGCCCGCGAAGCGCGACAGCACCAGCACGCCCGGATCGTCCGGATTCTGCGCGGACACGTACTCCTTCGCGACGAGGTTCATCCCGTCGCGCAGCGGCGTCACGAAACCCACGCGCGCGAGCCGGTACAGCGCGGCCAGCAGCTGCCGGTCGTACTGGCGGTGAATGTAGAGGATCGGCGCCCAGTCGAGCTCCGCGTAGCGCCCGTTGATGCGCCCCGACTCCGCTTCGAGCTGCAGCCGGATGTCCTGATACGCGCGTAGGTCCGCGCGCGTCGACGGCGCGATCTGCAGGAACGACACGCGGTTGCGAATCGACGCCTGATGCTCGAGCAGCTTCTCGAACGCCCGGAAGCGCTCGACGAGCCCCTTCGAATAATCGAGCCGGTCGACGCTCATGATCAGTTGCCGCCCGCGCAGCGACGTCGCAAGCGTGCGCACCGCCTTGCCGTGCTCGCCCGCCTGCGCGAGCGACGCGATCTCGTCCGGATACACGCCGATCGGATAGGCGGCCGCGCGCAGCGTCTGGCCGAACGCCCGCACGTGCGCCGTGTGCCCGTCGTGCTCGACCTCGCCGTCCGCCTCGAACGCGACGTAGTCGCAGAACGCGCGCAGATCGGGCTCGGTCTGGAAGCCGAGCAGATCGAACGCGCACAGCGACTCGACGAGCTCGCGGTGCGGCGGCACGTTGACGAGCACCTGCGCGGCCGGAAACGGGATGTGCAGGAAGAAGCCGATGCGGTTCTTCACGCCGGCGTCGCGCAGCGCGCGCGCGAACGGAATCAGGTGATAGTCGTGCACCCAGATCACGTCGTCGTCCTGCAGCAGCGGCACGAGCTGCTGCGCGAGCCACACGTTGACGCGGCGGTAGCCGTCGAATTCGTGGCGGTCGTACTGGATCAGGTCCGCGCGGTAGTGAAACGCGGGCCACAGCGTCGCGTTCGAGAAGCCGCGGTAATACTGGTCGTAATCGCGACGCGACAGCCCGACGGTCGCGAACGTCACCGGCCCGCGCTCCTCGATGCGGATCTGCGGCTGCGGCGCGCCGGACGCGACCACTTCGCCGCTCCAGCCGAACCACATGCCGCCGGTTTCCTTCAGCGCGTCGTAGACGCCGATCGCGAGGCCGCCCGCCGCCGGTTCGCCTTCCGAAATCGGTGCGACGCGGTTTGAAACGATGATGAGCCGGCTCATGCGTGCGGTTGCCCCGCGCCAAGCCAGCGTGCGATCTGCTCATGCAGTGCGTCGACCGAATCGAGCCGCATCCGCGCGGACGTCTCGCCCGCGCCGACCTTGATCGACAGGCCGCCGCGCGCGTTGACCACCGCGAAGCCCTTCTCGTCGGTCAGGTCGTCGCCCGCGAACAGCGGCACGCGGCCCGCAAACGGCGGCTCGTCGAGGAACGCGGCCAGCGCGCGCCCCTTGTCGACGCCCTTCGGCTTGATCTCGAACACCATCTTGCCGGGTTGCAGCACGTACGCATCCGGATAGTCGGCGACGAGGCGCTCGGCCGCTTCGCGCGCCACCGCCTCGCGCTCGGGCGCATTGCGAAAGTGCAGCGCGACGGCCGCACCCTTGATTTCGAGCAGCATGCCCGGATGGCGATCGACCACGCCCGCGAGCTCGCGCTCGATGCGCAGCAGGCGCTCGTCGTTGAAGCCGATGCGCTGCGTGTCGCCGTTCGCGTCGCGACGCTCGGCGCCGTGCAGGCCGGCGATCGGCAGGCCGGGCATCTGCAGGAACGTGTCGAGGTTGTCGATCCCGCGTCCGGACACGATCGCAACCGCGCCGTGCGAGCGGCGCGACAACTCGTCGAGCAGCGTCAGCAGCGACGGCGGAACGTGAATGCTGTCGGGGGTCGGCGCCAGCTCGACGAGCGTGCCGTCGAAGTCGAAGAAGAACGCGGTATCGGTCAGGGACAGGGAAGCCGGAACGGATTGCATCGATTCGATAGTCTGAGGGCCGGCCGGCAAAACGCAGGCCGCCACTGCGCGAATGGAGTTGTGCGCATCTTACCGCGCCTGCGCCCCCAGATGGGCGAAACCGGGACAGCGCGGACCTCGCGCCGCCCGCCGCGTCAACTGCGACATATTGCCCCGCTCGCTCGCCCCGTACCGGTTTCAAAAGGACGCAGGCGCGCGAATTGCGCTACAGTCGCAACCGCCTGCCGCGCGACGCATGGCATCGCGCCGGCCGGCTACCCATTTAGTCCGATCGAGCTCAGGGACTGTTTCCATATGGAACGCGCATGCGAATGTCCGAAATTGCTCGTAGGGCAAGGAGTAAGGAGCGCCGTTTGGCCGAGCCAAACAAGCGACGCGCGACGCCGCCATACGGGCAATTTCGGACATTCCCGTAGAATATTTTTTAATTTGGGGTTGCCACGAGAACGGCCGCTCGCCGCGTTGCGCTCCTTGCGAATACGTCAGTATTCGCAGCGTCGCGCGCCTCGCGAGCGGCCGTTCTCGTGGCAACGCATGTGCGTTCCATATGGAAACAGTCCCTGAGATGTCGTCTGCCCGCCACGCGCCGCACCGGCGCCTTTCCCGCCTCATCCGCACGGCCGTGGCCCTCGCCGCCGCCGTGGCGCTCGCCGCGTGCACGCACGACGAGCCGCGCTGGAACCTGACCAACGTCACCGGCCACCTGCCCGACCTGTCGTTCGAGCTGACGGGCGGCGACGGCCGTCCCACCGACGCCGACGCGTTCCGCGGCCGCGTCGCGCTCGTCTACTTCGGCTACACGCACTGCCCCGACGTCTGCCCCGAAACGCTGGCGCGGTTGATGGAAGTGCTGGCGAAGCTCGGCCCGCAGGCGGACAACGTGCGCATCCTGTTCGTCTCGGTCGACCCCGCGCGCGATACGCCGCAGGCGATGCAGTCCTACGTCGCCGCGTTCGACGCCGCGCATGCGCGCGGCCTGACCGGTACCGACGGCCAGATCGAATCGCTCGCGAAGCGCTATCGCGTCGCGTACCAGATGGAAAAACGCGATCCGTCCGGCGGCTACGAAGTGACGCACAGCTCGGCCGTCTACGTCTTCGACGCGACCGGCCGCGCGCGCCTGCTCGCGACCGATCGCGATTCGCCCGACGCCATCGCCGCCGATGTGCGCCGGATCATCGACACTGCCTCCACGACCTGAATTCCGCCATGAACACGAAAACGACCCTCAAGACGTTCGCCCTCGTCGCCGCGCTGTGCGCCGGCGCGCACGCGTATGCCGCCGGCGCGATCAGCGCGCAGAACGCGTGGGTGCGCTGGCTGCCGAACAAGCTGCCCGCGGGCGGCTACGTGACGCTCGTGAACACCGGCGACAAGCCGATCGACCTCGTCGACGTCGACAGCCCCGACTACGGGATGGCGATGCTGCACCAGACGGTCTCGAACGGCTCGACGCAGAAGATGGAAATGGTCGACAAGCTGACGATCCCCGCGCGCGGCAAGGTCGACATCGCGCCGGGCGGCTATCACTTCATGCTCGAGGAGCCGAAGCACGCGATCAAGCCGGGCGACACCGTGCACCTGCGCCTGAAATTCTCCGACGGCGAAACGGTCGATGCGCCGTTCGCCGTGAAATCGCCGGCCAAGACGAAGTGATGCGCGCGCGATGAACGTCCTGTACTGGCTCGATCCGTGGGAACCGTCGCCGACCGTGGTCATCGCGGTGCTGACGGCCGCCGTGCTGTTCGCGCGCGGCGCGAAAAAGGCGAAGGTGTCGCCGCTGCGGCAGTTCTCGTTCTGGTTCGGGCTGACCGCGCTCTACATCGCGCTGCACACGCGGCTCGACTATTTCTTCGAGCACGAATTCTTCCTGCACCGCGCGCAGCACCTCGTGCTGCATCACCTCGGGCCGTTCTTCATCGCGCTGTCCTATCCGGGCGCGGCGATCCGTGCGGGCATTCCGTTCCGCTGGCGGCAGCGCGTCGTGCGCCCCGCGCTCGCGTGGGCGCCGGTACGCGCGACGCTCGACGTGGTGTTCCATCCGGTCGTCGCGGTCGTGCTGTTCGTCGGGCTGATCTATTTCTGGCTGCTGTCGCCGATCCACTTCATCGCGATGCTCGACTGGCGCCTCTATCGCGTGATGAACTGGAGCATGGTGATCGACGGGCTGCTGTTCTGGTGGCTCGTCGTCGATCCGCGCCCCGCGCCGCCCGCGCGGCTGTCGCCGGGCCGCCGGATCCTGATCGTCGTCGCGGCGATCCCGCCGCAGATCGCGCTCGGCGCGCTGATCTTCTTCACGCCGCACGAGCTGTATCCGATCTATTCGATCTGCGGCCGCGCGTTCACGTGGCTGAGCCCGCTGCGCGACCAGCAGATCGGCGGCCTGCTGCTGTGGATTCCCGGCTCGATGATGAGCGTGATCGGCGCGCTGATCGCACTGCGGCACTGGCTGCGGCTGTCCGCGCGCGGGCGCCTGATCGGCGAACGGGTCGCGCAGCGCGCGGACAAGCCGCCGGTCGCACGCATCGCGCACTGACCGCCGCGGCGCGCGTCATGCTCGCGCGCTGCTCATCCACACGTGCGGGATGCCGTCCTCGTCGTGCACGTCCGAACTCGGCGTGAAGCCGAATGCCCCGTAGAAACGCTGCAAGTGGGCCTGCGCATGCAGGCTCACCGGCGTATCCGGCCATTGCGCGCGGATATGCTCGAGCGCGCGCGACAGCAGCCCGTTGCCGAGGCCCGCGCCGCGAAACGCGGCGGTCGTCAGCACGCGGCCGATGCGCACGTCGGTGTGCTGCGCGTCCGGCAGCAACACGCGCAGATAGCCGGCCAGGCGGCCGGCCGAATCGAAGGCGGCCAGATGCCACGCGGCCTGGTCCGCATCGTCGATGTCGCGATACACGCAGTTCTGTTCGACGACGAATACGGCGCTGCGCGCTTCGAGGATCGAATAGATTTCGCGTGCCGTCAGCGCGTCGAAGGGTTTCCAGCGCCAGTCGAGATCGGCGGCGCTCGGGGATGCGGCGGGTGCGGAGGCGTTCATGTGCGGTCCTGATTCGGGCGCGCCGGCCGGCGCGCGGCAACCGTCGATTATGCCTCGAAGCACGCGTCGCGCGCGACCGCCTGCCCGCGCGCGAAAAAAAGGCCCCGCATCGCGCGGGGCCTGCTCGTCATGCCGGCATCTGGCCGAAGCGGCCGCTGTTGAAGTCGTCGATCGCGGTCCGGATTTCCTCTTGCGAGTTCATCACGAACGGGCCGTAACCGACGACCGGCTCGTCGATCGGCTCGCCGCTCAGGATCAGCAGCTTCGCGTCACCGTTCGCTTCGATCTCGACGTCGCTGCCGTCGCGGCCGAGTTGCACGAACTGCGCTTCGCGCGCCACCGTCTCGCCGTTCACCAGGACGGTGCCGCTCAGCACGACCACCGCGAGCGTGCGCCCTTCGGCGACCGGGAACCGCGCATGGCCGCCCGCCACGAGCCGCACGTCCCACACGTCGATCGGCGTGTGCGTGCGGGCCGGGCCGCGCCGCCCGTCGAACTCACCGGCGATGATCCGCGCGCGCCCCGCGCCGTCCGGCAGCTCGACCACCGGGATATCGGCGTTCAGCAGCGTCTGGTAGCCGGGCGCGCCCATCTTGTCCGCGGCGGGCAGGTTCACCCACAGCTGCACCATCTCGAGCGGGCCGCCCCGCTTCGTGAACGCCTCCGAGTGGAATTCCTCGTGCAGGATCCCGCTCGCGGCCGTCATCCACTGCACGTCGCCCGGGCCGATCGTGCCGCCCGCGCCGGTCGAGTCGCGGTGCGCGACTTCGCCGTCATAGACGATCGTCACCGTTTCGAACCCGCGGTGCGGATGCTGGCCGACACCGCGCGGCGCGCTCGCCGGTTCGAACGTCGCCGGGCCGGCGTAATCGAGCAGCAGGAACGGGCTCAGGTGCGTGCCGTGAGACTGGTAGCTGAACATCGAACGCACCGGGAAACCGTCGCCGACCCAATGGCCGCGCGGCGCACTGTACACACCCTGGATCTTCTTCATTTGCCTTCTCCGAATTGCGGCGAAACCCGTGTTTCGCATCCATGAGTGACAATATAGAGATGGAACGATCGATCCGGTAGACTGCCGAAATCGCACTCAGCGTTCCATTTCATGAACGATAAAGCGCGGGATCTGAACGATCTCTACTACTTCGTGCAGGTCGTCGAACACGGCGGCTTCGCGCCGGCCGGGCGCGCGCTGGACATGCCGAAATCGAAGCTGAGCCGCCGTATCGCGCTGCTCGAGGCGCGGCTCGGGATGCGGCTGATCCAGCGTTCGACGCGCCGCTTCACGGTGACCGACGTCGGGCAGACCTATTACGCGCATTGCCGCGCGATGCTCGTCGAGGCCGATGCCGCCGACGAGGCGATCGCGCTGCTGCACGAGGAGCCGCGCGGCATCGTGCGCGTCAGTTGCCCGATCGTGCTGCTCGATTCGCTGGTCGGCACGATGATCGCCGCATTCATGGCCGCGTGCCCGCGCGTCGAGATCCACCTGGAAGCCACCAACCGGCGCGTCGACGTGGTCGGCGAAGGAATCGACGTCGCGATCCGCGTGCGGCCGCCGCCGCTCGAAGACAGCGATCTCGCGCTGCGCGTGCTCGCCGAGCGCGGCCAGTGCCTCGTCGCGAGCCCCGCGCTGCTGGGCGAGCATGGCGTGCCGGCCGTTCCCGCCGATCTGACGCGCCTGCCGAGCCTCGATCACGGCGTGCCGCAGTCCACGCACGTGTGGCGGCTGCGCGGGCCCGACGGCGCGCATGCGGAAATCCATCACCAGCCGCGCTTCGTGACGGGCGGCATGCTCGCGCTGCGCGCGGCGGCCGCCGCGGGCGTCGGCGTCGTGCAGTTGCCGACGATGATGGTGCGCGACGAGGTGTCGCGCGGTGAACTGGTCACGGTGCTGCCCGACTGGGCGCCGCGCCGCGAAATCGTGCACGCGGTGTTCGCGTCGCGCCGCGGGCTGCTGCCCGCGGTGCGGGCGTTGCTCGATTTCCTGGCCGAGCGGTTCGCCGAACTCGAACCCGACTGAACGCGCCGCATCACGCACAACCGTGCGCTGCAGACCGCGCGCGCGTGCCGTAGACTGCGGTACGCGCAATGCGCATTTTCACAACCCCTATCGCTTTCCCGCCATGTTCACGCTGTCCAACGACCCTACCGCCTCCAAGGCCGATCAATACGCGACGCTCGTCGAGCAGGCACGCGCGCTCGTCGAATCCGAACGCGACCTGACCGCGAACGCCGCGAATTTCTCCGCGCTCGTGTATCACTCGCTCGATCGCCTGAACTGGGCGGGCTTCTACTTCTTCGACGGCGCCGAGCTCGTGGTCGGGCCGTTCCAGGGCAAGCCCGCGTGCGTGCGGATCGCGCTCGGCAAGGGTGTGTGCGGCACGGCCGCGCAAACGCGCGAGACGCAGGTCGTGCGCGACGTGCACGATTTCCCCGGCCATATCGCGTGCGATGCGGCGTCGGAATCGGAAATCGTCGTGCCGCTGGTGGCCGCCGACGGCACGCTGATCGGCGTATGGGACGTCGACAGCCCGGTCGCCGCGCGCTTCGACGACGAAGACCGCCAAGGGATGGAAGCGCTGTGCCGCGTGTTCGTCGAACACGCGTGGCAGAAGGCGCGCGGTTAGGCGTCGCGGCGCCGCGGCGCTGGCCGCCGCGAACGACACGGGCCCCGCGAAGGGGCCCGTTTCATTGCAATGCCGCGCCGCCGTCTGCGGCGCACGACAGGCGTCAGGCCGCGTGCGTGCCCGAAAGCGCGGCGAACGCCTGCGGCTTCGCGTCCTCGGTCAACACCTCGAAGCCCGTTTCCGTCACCACGACCATGTGCTCCCACTGCGCGGACAGCGAATGATCCGCCGTGACGACGGTCCAGCCGTCGGCCAGCATGCGCGTGTCGCGCTTGCCCGCGTTCAGCATCGGCTCGATCGTGAAGATCATCCCCGGCCGCAGCGGCAGGCCGGTGCCCGGGCGACCGTAATGCAGCACCTGCGGCTCGTCGTGATAGACGTCGCCGATGCCGTGTCCGCAATACTCGCGCACCACGCTGAATCCTTCGCGATGGGCAACCTGCTGGATCGCATAGCCGACGTCGCCGAGCGTCGCGCCGGGACGCACCGCGCGGATGCCGGCATGCATCGCCTCGTAGGTCGCCGCGACGAGCCGCCGCGCGAGTTCGTTCGGTTCGCCGACGAAATACATGCGGCTCGTATCGCCGAACCAGCCGTCCTTGATCACCGCGATGTCGAGGTTCACGATATCGCCGTCACGCATCGGCCGCGACGTCGGAATGCCGTGACAGACCACGTGATTGACCGACGTGCACAGCGTCTTCGGATAGCCGTGGTAGCCGATATTCGCGGGGATCGCGCCCAGCTCGTCGACGATGTATTCGCGGCAGCGCGCGTCGAGCTCGTCGGTGGTGACGCCCGGCTTCACGTGCTCGGTGATCATCGTCAGCACCTGCGACGCGAGCTTCGCGGCTTCGCGCGACTTGGCGATTTCCGCGGCACCGCGGATCGGGATTTCGCGTTTCGCCATTACGCCACCTGCTCGATGCTCTGCGCGACCGTCTCGGCCGGCCCCACGTCGCCGCCCCGCGCCTCGGCCTCGATCAACATTTTGCAGATGTCGCCGTAGGAGAGCGCCGGATTGAGTTCCGCCAGCATCCCGACGCGCAGCCAGTGTTCGGCCTGTGCATTGATCGAACGGCTCAGCGCCGTGCTCGTCGAGCGCAGCCGTTCATGCATGTGCTCTGAAATCTTGATGATGCCCATATATCCCCAATTAAGCGAAACGTAGCTGTTTCGTATATTACGCCGTGCACGACGACCGGGCAAGCCGTTCGTCCGCCTCCCTTCCGCTCTGCCACGGGAAATGTGCCGTTGACATCAAATTCCAGTTTGCTGGAAAATCAATCCATCATGAAAGAATCAGCGATACCCGCTGCCGACGACACCGGCATCAACGAGCGGATTGCCCGGCGCGTGCGCGACCTGCGCACCGTCCGAGGCTACACACTCGACGCGCTGGCCGCGCGTTCCGGCGTCAGCCGTTCGATGATCTCGCTCATCGAACGCGCGTCGGCCAGCCCGACGGCCGTCGTGCTCGACAAGCTCGCGGCCGGCCTCGGCGTGTCGCTAGCCGGGCTGTTCGGCGGCGACCGGGACGACGCACCCGCCCAGCCGCTCGCACGGCGTGCGCAGCAGGCCGAATGGCGCGATCCGGCGTCCGGCTATGTGCGACGCAACCTGTCGCCGGCCGGCTGGCCGTCGCCGATCCAGCTCGTCGAGGTCGATTTCCCGCCCGGCGCGCGCGTCGCGTACGACAGCGGCGGGCGCGAAAGCGCGCTGCATCAGCAGGTGTGGATCATCAGCGGCCGCGTCGACGTCACGTTCGGCAATACGCTTCACGAACTTCGCGAAGGCGACTGCCTGGCCATGCGGCTCGACCAGCCGCTGATCTTCAGCAATCCGTCGCCGCATGCCGCGCGCTATATCGTCGCGATTTGCGATGCATCCGCCGCCGGCATGCGCGGCGCGTAATGCGCACGCCGTGTGTGCAACCGGTTTAGCCAAACAGGAAGGAACCGTATGAATTCCCCGACACAGCGCGACGACGTGCGCCTGATCGATTGCAGCGAGGCCGAACACGCGGCGGCCATTCTCGAGATCCTGAACGACGCGATCGTGAACTCGACCGCGCTGTACGACTACCGGCCGCGCCCGCCGGAAGCGATGGTCGCGTGGTTCGCGACGAAGCGCGCGGGCGGCTTTCCGGTCATCGGCGCCGTCGACGCGGCGGGCACGCTGCTCGGCTTCGCGAGCTGGGGTACGTTCCGCGCGTTTCCGGCGTTCAAGTACACGGTCGAGCACAGCGTCTACGTGCGCAACGATCAGCGCGGTCGCGGGCTCGGCGAACTGCTGCTGCGCGAAGTGGTGCGGCGTGCGCGCGAAGCGCAGGTCCACGTGCTGGTCGGCTGCATCGATGCGGCCAACGCCGGCAGCATCGCCCTGCATACGAAACTGGGGTTCAAGCACGCGGGCACGATCGCGGAGGCCGGATTCAAATTCGGCCGTTGGCTCGATGCGGCGTTCTATCAATTGAAGCTCGAGACGCCGGCGCAGCCGGTGGATGGGTGATTGCTCTCCCCGGTCGGCGCATCAGTTATTTGGGTACCCCGGGTTACCGCCTTATTTTGCGTGGAAATATAATCGACGCAAGATGCGACGATCAGCATTTACTGCAGCAACGATCTTTAAATGCGCAACGGGCGCCGGCCGCGCAAACACGCCGATGCAGATATCGTGACCGGCACCCGGATTCGAAGCCGAAACTACAACCCTCAGTGCTACAAAAATACCCTCTATTCCCAAGAGAGAAACGTTCAATTTAATTGGATATAAAAATCAGCAAATCGATACCTAGGGGTAAACGATAGAGAGTTTGCCATACGTTATTTAAGGAAATTTCCTAATATGATCTGACGGGGATGCGCAGATCCGATTATTGCTTGCCACATCAAAATCATTACGGCACCATTTTTAAAAATTAACTTGCTAAAAACACACAGCCCGATTCTCGGATGCCGTGTATTTTTCCTGCCAAAGAGTATCGGACCGTCAATCGCAGATTGCGGAGGCGTTTATGTAAAAAATCAAGCCATCCATGAACCGAGTGTAGCGAAACACAAATATGGCCAGCAAGTGGCCGTCGAAAACAGTGTGGTGGGCAGAATTATTGCTGCGCAACCGACGCGATCCGGGATTTTGCCCGAATACGGCAACTAAACGGCTACGCGCCCTTGTCATGCGAGAGATAGGCGCCGTTACGGCGTCTGCCTTGCTACTCAAAATTTCCGATCCGGACAATCGATATGCGAACCATTGCCAAGATTCTCTTTCCGACCTTGATCGCCTGCCTTGTGTTCAACGGAGAAGCCGGCGCCGCCGAAAAATCCTTTTGCTATTACCATCACAATTGCCCTGCCGACGGAAAGCTGCCGAAAGGTCAGTTACCCGAGCAATATACCAAGCGCCAGTGCACGAACGGTGGAGGCAAGAGCTGGGGCGAAGGCCCGAAGAGTTGCGAGAACGTGAACGATTGATGGGCTCCGGTATTGAGGAGCGACTTCAGACGTGATGGCACGAACTTCGACGATGCCGGCATTTTTCCGCAATCGCCCCTCAAGATCAGAGCGCCTGCCCGGACAACGCAACGCAATATCAGGAAGAATGGCGTAATTATTTAGCATCCCGACGACTGCTTTTATATTTGTGCCGCACCTTTATCTCGTGCTAAATGGTGCGTTCGCAGCCCCCTGCCGCTTCCCTCGTTGTGGCAGGGGTTTTTTAGTGTCTTCCGAGATTACGGTCGCACGGTCGGGTCATGCGCGACGACTGGCGTCACTACGTTCGTCCGGTAACGCCGACACCCGATGCGCCGAGGAACGGTGCCCGTTCCCGACATGCCTGAGCCAATGCTTCGCCTGCAGGCGTGGTACGCGTGCCGCTTGAGTGGTTCGAGGCGGCTTTGTACTGCCCCGAGTGATTGGCTTACGAGAATGAAAGCGCCGCAGAAAAAAGAAAAGCCCTGACGAATCAGGGCTTTATCTCGTTCTACCTGGAGGCGCGAGCCGGAGTCGAACCGGCCTAAACGGCTTTGCAGGCCGCTGCATAACCGCTTTGCTATCGCGCCAAAAGCGGACTGTCCGGATGCCGTGAGGCAAGCGACAGATTTTTATTCGAGGACCGGAAGTCCATCAAATAAAAAGGGAAGCGTGGCTTCCCCATTACTGGAGCGGGAGACGAGTCTCGAACTCGCGACCTCAACCTTGGCAAGGTTGCGCTCTACCAACTGAGCTACTCCCGCATTGTCCTGCACCTGCAGCGCTTCGCCGACCAACACGCTGCCAGAAAAATCTGGAGCGGGAGACGAGTCTCGAACTCGCGACCTCAACCTTGGCAAGGTTGCGCTCTACCAACTGAGCTACTCCCGCATGTGTCCTGCATCTGCAGCGCTTTGCCAACCAACACGCTGCCAGAAAAAATCTGGAGCGGGAGACGAGTCTCGAACTCGCGACCTCAACCTTGGCAAGGTTGCGCTCTACCAACTGAGCTACTCCCGCGTATTGCTGCGCTACTGCTTCCCCGTCACACACTTAATTCGTCGTGCAGCGGAGAAGCGAGATTATGTCGAAGGCACATTCGTGTGTCAAGGGCTTTTCCAGCCCTTTTTACAAAAACCGCCGCCGCCGCCACATGCGCCGCAGGTCACGCGCCGCCGCGCTCGCGAATCTGCGGCCATGCGAGCTTCATGTAGTACAGCATCGACCAGATGGTCAGCACCGCAGCCAGGTACATCAGCCACTCGCCCCACACGCGCGTATCGATCGTCACGATGCCGAGCGGCAGCGGCCCGTAGAACAGCAGCATCGGAATCGCGACCATCTGGCACGCGGTCTTGAATTTGCCGAGCTGGTTCACCGCGACGCTCTTCGACGCGCCGATCTGCGCCATCCATTCGCGCAGCGCCGAAATCGCGATCTCGCGACCGACGATCACGAGCGCGATCGCCGCGTCGACCCGCGAAATCTGCACGAGGATCAGCAGCGCGGCCGTGACCATCAGCTTGTCCGCCACCGGGTCGAGAAACGCGCCGAACGACGACGTCTGGTTCCACTTGCGCGCGAGGAAGCCGTCGAACCAGTCGGTCAGCGCGGCGAGGATGAAGATCGCCGCCGCCGCGAGATTGCGGTGCGCGCCGCCCATCACCGTGTCCGGCAGATAGAACACGCCGACGACGAGCGGAATCAGCACGATCCGTACCCACGTCAGGAAAATCGGGAAATTGAACGGCATGGCATGCGGGACAGTAAAGGATTCGCAATTGTGCCGTGTCGACCGGCCTGCCACAAGAACGCTGGCAACGCCGCCGGCCGCACGGCCGCGTCAGTGAAGCTGCTTGTAGATCTGCTCGGCGAGCGCGTGCGAAATGCCTTCGACGCTCGCCAGTTCCTCGACGCTCGCGGCCACCACGCCGCGCAGCCCGCCGAAGCGTGCGAGCAGCCGCTGCCGGCGCTTCGCGCCGACGCCTTCGAGCTCCTCGAGCCGCGACGTCTGGCGCGCCTTCGCCCGCTTCGCCCGCATGCCGGTGATCGCAAAGCGGTGCGCCTCGTCGCGGATCTGCGCGACGAGCATCAGCGCGGCGCTCTCCTTGCCGAGTTCGAGCGGCGCGCGGCCGTCCGCGAACACGAGCGTCTCGAGGCCGACCTTGCGCCCCTCGCCTTTCGCGACGCCGACCAGCATCGACGTGTCGAGGCCGAGTTCGGTGAACACCTGCCGCGCGATCTCGACCTGACCCTTGCCGCCGTCGATCAGCACGATGTTCGGCAGCAGGCTCGACGCCTCGGCTTCGCGCGTCGATTCGCCGTCGATGCCGGCCGCTTCGTCGGCGGCCGCCGCCTGCGCGGCCTGCTCGACCATCTTCTCGTAGCGGCGCGTGAGCACCTGCCGCATCGCCGCGTAATCGTCGCCCGGCGTGATGCCCGTGATGTTGTAGCGGCGGTATTCGCTCGACTGCATCTTGTGATGGTGATAGACGACGCACGACGCCTGCGTCGCCTCGCCCATCGTATGGCTGATGTCGAAGCATTCGATCCGTAGCGTCGCCAGATCGTCGCTGTCGTAGCTGAGCGTGTCCGCCAGCGCGCGCGTGCGCGCCTGTTGCGAGCCCTGCTCGGACAGCAGCCGCGCGAGTGCGAGCCGCGCGTTCTGCTCGGCCATCGACAGCCACGCGCGCCGCTGTCCCTGCGGCTGCCGCACCAGCGACACCTTGTAGCCGGCCTGCTCGGACAGCAGCTCCAGCAGGTCGCGGCTCGCCGGCGCATGGCTGACGACGAGCACGGGCGGCACGCGATTGCCGAGATAGTGCTGCGCGATGAACGCATCGAGCACCTCGGCCTCGACCGACGCTGCGGCCGCGGCCGCGCCGCGCGCACCGCCGGCCTCTTCCGCAGGCTGATCGGGCACCGCATCGATCGACGCATCGACCGTCGAGCCGACCGTCGCACCGACCGCATCCACCGGTTCGGCCTCTTCGCCGAGACCGCCCTCGGCGAGCGTCAGTGCGCTCTCGACATGCGTCGGGAAATACGCCTTGTCGCCGAGGTGCCGGCCGCCGCGCACCATCGCGAGGTTCACGCACACGCGGCCGCCCTGCGCGACGACGGCCAGGATGTCGACGTCGCTGTCGCTGCCGACCTCGATCGCCTGCTGGTGCAGCACCGTCGCGAGCGAGCTCATCTGGTTGCGCACGGCCGCCGCCTGCTCGAATTTCAGCTCGGCCGCGAACGCGTGCATCTTCTGCTCGAGTTCCTTCATCACTTCGGACTGCCGGCCGAGCAGGAACCGCGCGGCGTTCGACACGTCGACCGCGTAATCCTCGCCGGAGATCGCGCCGACGCACGGCGCCGTGCAACGCCCGATCTGATGCAGCAGGCACGGCCGCGTGCGGTTGTTGAAGACCGAGTCCTCGCAGGTGCGCAACTGGAACACGCGCTGCAGGATCTGGATGCTTTCGCGCACGGCCCATGCGCTCGGGAACGGCCCGAAGTACTGGTTCTGCTTGTCGACCGAGCCGCGGTAGTACGCCATCCGCGGAAAACGGTGCGCGGTGAGCTTCAGGTACGGATACGACTTGTCGTCGCGAAACAGGATGTTGTAACGCGGCGCGAGCGCCTTGATCAGGTTGTTCTCGAGCAGCAGCGCTTCGGCTTCCGAGCGCGTCACCGTCGTTTCGATGCGCGCGATCCGCGTGACCATCATCGCGATGCGCGGCGACAGTTGCGTCTTCGTGAAATAGCTCGACACGCGCTTTTTCAGGTCGCGCGCCTTGCCGACGTAGAGCACGGCGCCCGCCGTGTCGTAATAGCGATAGACGCCCGGCATGTGCGGCAACTGCGCAAGGATCTTCTTCGGTTCGAACGGAGTATCGGAGGCTTCTGGGGATGTCATGCGTGATCCGGGCGCCTTGTAACGCGGAACGGGTCTATTAGAATCGCCAGTTTAGAGCATTCACCCGCCCGCTTCGATGCCACACCCCGCCGCTGCCCCCCTCTCCGCCGTCCCGCTCGCGCCGGGCGAACCGATCGCCTGCGACCTCTTCTGCACGGTGATCGACAATTTCGGCGACATCGGCGTGTGCTGGCGCGTCGCGCGCCAGCTCGCGCACGAGCACGGCTGGCAGGTTCGGCTGTTCGTCGACGACCTGCACACGTTCGCGCGCCTGCAGCCGGACGTCGATCCCGATGCGGGGCGGCAGACGGTCGACGCGATCGTGATCGAGCACTGGCACGCGGAAGTCGGCGACGCGCTGGACATCGCCGATGTCGTGATCGAGGCGTTCGCGTGCGAGCTGCCCGGCCCGTATCTCGCGGCGATGGCGCGGCGCGCACGGCGCCCCGTATGGATCAACCTCGAATACCTGAGCGCCGAGGACTGGGTCGCCGATTTCCATTTGCGACCGTCGCCGCATCCGCGCTACCCGCTGCTGAAGACGTTCTTCTTCCCGGGCCTGTCGGCCGGTACCGGCGGCGTGCCGAAGGAGCGCGACCTCGACACCCGCCGCGCGGCCTTCGACGCCGATCCGTCAGCGCGCGCCGCGTGGTGGCAGCGCGCGACCGGCGGCCCGCCGCCGGCGCCCGGCACGACGGTCGTCAGCCTGTTCGCCTACGAGAACCCGGCCGTCGACGCACTGCTCGCGCAGTGGCGCGACGGTCCGTCGCCGGTCGTTGCGCTCGTGCCGGTCGGGCGGCTGTCGCCCGCCGTCGCGCGGTTTTTCGGGGTCGAAGCGTTCGAGGCGGGCGCCCACGTGCACAGCGGCAACCTGACCGCCCATGGCCTCGCGTTCGTGCCGCAGGCCGACTACGACCCGCTGCTGTGGGTCGCCGATCTCAATTTCGTGCGCGGCGAGGATTCGTTCGTTCGCGCCCAGTGGGCGCGCAAGCCGTTCGTGTGGCACATCTACCCGCAGGCCGACGACGTGCACCTGCCCAAGCTCGACGCCGCGCTCGCGCACCTGTCGGCCGGCCTCGCCGATGCGCCGCGCGCGGCGCTCGAGCGGTTCTGGCACGCGTGGAACGGCGTCGGCGCGCCCGACTGGCCCGATTTCTGGCAACACCGCGCCGCGCTGGACGCCAATGCACGCCGCTGGGCCGACGCGCTCGCGGCCGTCGGCGATCTCGCGGGAAAGCTGGCGGAATACGCAAAATCTCAGTTAAAATAAGCGGTTATCCGACGGCTGACCACGCAAGCGCTCGCGTTTGGGCACTTGGCGCCCACCGGAACGCCCCGCCGCTTGCGCCGTCAGCCGTTGCGCAACGCTCAGGCACCTATTTATTTGATTGGATCAGGACAGTTTTTATGAAGACCGCACAGGAACTCCGCGTAGGCAACGTCGTGCAGATCGGCAGCGAAGCATGGGTCATCGCAAAGGCGGAATACAACAAGTCGGGCCGTAACTCGGCCGTCGTCAAGATGAAGATGAAGAACCTGCTGTCGAACGCAGGTCAGGAATCGGTCTACAAGGCTGACGACAAGTTCGAGGTCGTCGTGCTCGACCGCAAGGAAGTGACGTACTCGTACTTCGCCGACCCGATGTACGTGTTCATGGACGCCGACTACAACCAGTACGAAGTCGAAGCCGAAATGATGGGCGAAGCGCTGAACTACCTCGAAGACGGCATGGCGTGCGAAGTCGTGTTCTACAACGAGAAGGCGATCTCGGTCGAACTGCCGACGGTCCTCGTTCGCGAAATCACCTACACGGAACCGGCCGTCAAGGGCGACACGTCGTCGGGCAAGGTGCTGAAGAACGCGAAGCTGGCGACCGGCTTCGAACTGCAAGTGCCGCTGTTCTGCAACACCGGCGACAAGATCGAAATCGATACGCGCACGAACGAATACCGCAGCCGCGCGTAATCGTCAGCAGCATCCGCATCGAACAAAGCGCCCTTCGGGGCGCTTTTTGTTTGTCCGGCGACAACAGCTGCCACAAATCCGCGCCAGAAGCAGCACAAAAGCCACCGGTAAAGATATTCAATTTGTATCATCGGTAACTGTTTTATAGCGCCAGAGAAATAATGCGCGTGACGCGTTCGGCGGGGCATAAAATCAGTCTTTAATCCGACATGCGGCTGCGGTCCGCTGGCCGACAGCCCGCCTCTCTTGACTCGACTCGCGTCCACCATGCCACACGCCCTGATTGTCGAAGACGATCCCAACAGCCTGTCAGGCCTCACCGCGCTGCTCGCCGCAGACGGCTTCTCGGTCGACACGGCCACGTCGCTCGCCGAAGCGCGCACGGCGCTCGGCCGCTCGATTCCCGACGTCGTGCTCGTCGACCTGAACCTGCCGGACGGCAGCGGCTTCGACCTGCTCCAGCACCTGCCGCAGCAACAGCCGAACGGCTCGCTGCCCGTGATCGTGCTGACCGGCAACGCGACGGTCGAGAGCGCCATCGAGGGCCTGCGTCACGGCATCTGGGACTACCTGCTCAAGCCGATCAACATCCCGCGCCTGCGCAGCCTGCTCGCGCGGATTCCCCGCCCGTACGAACTGATCGACGAAGTGCAGTCGCTGCGTGCGTCGCTGCGCCATCTCGGCCGCTTCGGCGCGCTCGTCGGCCGCAGCGACGCGATGCAGCACGTGTACGACATGATCGAGCACAACGCCCGCACCGAAACGGCCGTGCTGTTCTCGGGCGAAGCCGGCACCGGCAAGAAGCTGGCCGCGCGCACGCTGCACGAACTGAGCCGGCGCCGCAAGGGGCCGTTCGTCTCGTTCGACTGCCGGATGCTCGCGCAGGCCGGCCGGCATGGCGCGTCGCTCGACAGCGTGCTGTTCGGCCATGAACGCGGCGCGTTCGACGGCGCCGAGCGCCGCGAATCGGGCCTGTTCGAGCAGGCCGGCGGCGGCACGCTGTTCCTCGACGAAATCACCGCATTGCCGCTCGTGCTCCAGGAAGCGCTGCTGCACGCGCTCGATTCGCAGAACTTCATGCGAATCGGCGGCACGAGTTCGATCACCAGCGATTTCCGGCTGATCGCGGCCACGCGCCGCCCGGCTCGCGAAGCGGTGGCGAACGGCACGCTGCGCGAGGATCTGTGGCTACGCCTCGACGCGGCGTCGATCACGATGCCGCCGCTGCGCGAGCGCGACGGCGATGCGCTCGCGATCGCGGACGCGCAGATCGACGAACTGAACCGCGAAGCACGCGCGACCGGCCGCAGCACGACCGACAAGCGCGCGGCGCCGGGCTTCGTGCGCGATTGTTTGTCCTACGAATGGCCGGGCAACGTGCGCGAACTGCAGGAACGCGTACGATTCGCGTACGACGCATCGGGCGACTTCATCGAGACGCTGCGTGCCGGCGAGGCCAGCTTCTCCGCCGGCGCCGCGCTGAACGGCAGCAGCGTGCAGATCAAGGTCGGCACGCCGCTGTCGGACGTCGAGGATCTGCTGATCCGCGCGACGCTCGACGCGGTCGGCGGAACGCGCCACCGTGCGGCGACCCTGCTCGGCATCAGTCCGAAGACGCTGTACAACAAGTTGCAGCGGATGAAGGTGAACTGAGCGAGCGGCCCCGATTACGGGTGCTGGTCGGGTTGGACCGTTAGTTGCGTTCAAGCTCGTTCCGGCGACCGCACGATCGGGCTGTCGCAGCCCGTAAAAAAGCCGCGCAACTGCGCGGCTTTTCGTTTGGAGCGACCGAATCGGAACGGCGCGCTGCGCGCCATCCCTGTCCGCTTACGCCAGCGCGCTCTTCAGCAGTGCCTGCGCCTGCAGATACTCGGGCTGCGCGATCAGCTTGTCCCATTTGAGCGCCTTGCCGCGCGCGCGCATCCGCTTGATGCGCCGCACCGACTCGGCCGAAGCCCGCGCCTTCAATCCGTTCAGCACGACTTCGGCCGCGTCCGGCTGGTTACACACGAGCACCATGTCGCAACCGGCGGCGAGCGCGGCGTCGGCCGCCTGCGTGAGCGTGCCGCCTTCGCGGGCAGCCTCCATCGACAGGTCGTCGCTGAAAATCGCGCCCGTGAAGCCGAGCTTGCCGCGCAGAATGTCCTGCAGCCACACGCGCGAGAATCCGGCCGGCCGCTTGTCGACCTGCGTGTAGATCACGTGCGCGGGAATCACCGCGGCAAGCGACAACCCGAGCCAGTCGTACGGCGCGACGTCCTGCTCGATGATCGCGTCGAGCGCGCGGTCGTCGGTCGGCAGCGCGACGTGCGAATCGGCCTCCGCGAAGCCGTGCCCCGGAAAATGCTTGCCGCAGTTCGCCATGCCGGCGAGCGACAGCCCGTGGTTCAGGCTCTTCGCGAGCAGCGTGACGACGCGCGGGTCGCGATGGAACGCACGATCGCCGATCACCTTCGAGTGCCCGTAGTCGAGGTCGAGCACGGGCGTGAAGCTCATGTCGATCCCGCACGCGCGCAATTCGGCGGCCAGGATGTAGCCGACGGCGGTCGCGACCTTCGTCGCGAGCAGCACGTCGCGATCCCACAGTTCGCCGAGGCGGCGCATCGCGGGCAGCACCGTGAAGCCGTCGGTGCGGAACCGCTGCACGCGCCCGCCCTCGTGATCGACGGCGATCAGGATGTCTTCGCGCACCGCGCGGATGGAGTCGGTCAGCGCGGTCAGTTGCGCACGATTCTGGAAGTGCCGCGCGAACAGGATCACGCCGCCGGTATTCGGATGCGCGAGGCGCCGCGCATCGTCGCGCGACAGGGTCGTGCCGACGACGTCGAGCATGACCGGGCCGGGAGTCGTTTTCATCAGATCGGGAATTCCGTCAGGAGGAGGTTCGGGAAACAGGTGCAGGTGCACGCGCGGCGTCGGTTTCAGCATCCGTCTCGGCGACCACGAACGACACCGCGTAGTCGCGTTCGTCGCTGACCGTCACGCGCGCCGTGATGCCGCGCGCGGCCAGCCAGTCGGCCAGCTCGCCCGACGCGACCACGTACGGCTCGCCGCTCGGGTGGTTGAGCGTCTGCAGCGCGCGCCACGTCATCGGCCAGTGCATGCCGAGCCCGATCGCCTTCGAGAACGCTTCCTTCGCGGAGAAGCGCGTCGCGAGAAACGCGATGCCGCGCGCCTCGGAGCGTGCGCGCCGCGCGTGGAACACGCGCAGTTCGTCGGGGCCGAGCACCTTCTCGGCAAACCGGCCGCCCGTGCGTTCGAGCACGGCCGCGACGCGGCTCACCTGCGCGATGTCGGTACCGATGCCGTAGATCGCCATGTCAGCCTCCGCCGGAGTGGCCCGGCGAGGCCGGGTCAGGCGCGTCGCACACGGCATGCGGGGCGCGGCAGCCTCGCATCGTCACCGCGCGCCGCCGTGCAGCGCGGCGACGCGTGCGGCGACCATGATCGCCTTCATCTCGCGCACCGCGTTGTCCCAGCCCGCGAAGATCGCGTGCGCAACGATCGCGTGGCCGATGTTGAGCTCGACGATGCCGTCGATCGCGGCGATCTGCTGCACGTTCGTGTAGTGCAGCCCGTGGCCCGCATTGACCTTCAGGCCAAGCCGCGCGCCGGCCTGCACGCCCGCGACGATACGCTCGTATTCGCGCTGCTGCTCCGCTTCGTCGTGCGCTTCGGCGTAGCGGCCCGTATGCAGCTCGATCACCGGCGCGCCTGCTTCGTGCGCGGCGCGGATCTGCGTGTCGTCCGGGTCGATGAACAGCGACACGCGCACGCCCACGTCGGCGAGCTGCTTGCACGCCGCGCGCACGGCCTCGAAGTGGCCGGCCACGTCGAGACCGCCTTCGGTCGTCAGTTCCGCGCGCTTCTCCGGCACGAGGCACGCGTCGTGCGGACGCACTTCGCACGCGATGTCGAGCATCTCGGCCGTCACCGCGCATTCGAGATTCATGCGCGTCTTCAGCAGCGGGCGCAGTTCGCGCACGTCGGCGTCGACGATGTGACGGCGGTCCTCGCGCAAATGCAGCGTGATCGCATCCGCACCGGCCTCTTCGGCGGCGAGCGCCGCGCGGATCGGATCCGGATAGCGCGTGCCGCGCGCATTGCGCAGCGTCGCGACGTGGTCGATGTTCACGCCAAGGTCGATGGCGGTGGGCGTGGTCAGGAAGAAGCTCATAGGTTTTGCAGGTCGATCAGGATCTGACGCGTGGCGAGCGGCGTGCCGCCGAGATAGGTGTTCAGCAGGAAGCGCATCAGCGTCTTGCTCTGCGCGACCGTCTGGGCTCGATGGTAATCGTCCTGCTCCATGTCGAGCAACGTCTGCCCGGTGATGACCGGCCAGTGCGACGGCACGTCGTCGTCCGCATTGCGCACGCCGCGCTCCGGATCAAACACGTAGCGGCGCTCGGGTTCGACCGCGCGACGCGCGACCGTGCGGTTCAGCGCCATCGCATAGCCGGTCTCGCGCAGCAGCACGCGCTCGAACGAGCGCAGCACCTGCACCGCGGGCTCGCCGTGCGCGAGGCGCGTGAGCGTCAGCACGTAATGATTAAACAGCGGCGGCTGCGGATCCTCGCGCGCGCAGAATTTCACGAGCAACTCGTTCGCGTAGAAACCGCACAACAGCCCGTCGCCGCCGAGCGGCAGCATCCCGCCGACCCACTCGGCGCCCGTCAGCGTGCGCACCTCGGATTTGCCGGACCACGACAGCAGCAGCGGCTGGAAGGTCTGCAATACGCCGCGCAACGCGGAGTGCGGGCGCTTCGCGCCCTTCGCGACGAGCGCGAGCCGGCCGTGGTCGCGCGTCAGCACGTCGACGATCAGGCTCGTTTCCCGATACGGATAGCTGTGCAGCACGAACGCCGGCTGCTCGGCGACGCGGAAATCGGACGTGCGAGACGTCGCGCGCCGCGCCTTGCGCGGCGGTTCGGGCGGTGCCGGCAGCGGCGCGTCGTTCGCGCCGGCCGTCACCGCGTCTTCGGTCGACGTCAGCGCGTCATTCGTACCCATAGGCACGCAGCCCCGCCTCGTTGTCGGCCCAGCCGCTCTTCACCTTCACGAAGGTCTCGAGGTACACGGGGCCGTCGAACAGCTTCTCCATGTCCATCCGCGCCTCGGTGCTGATCTGCTTGAGCTTCTCGCCCTTCTTGCCGATCACCATCGCCTTGTGCGAATCGCGCTCGACGAGGATCGTCGCGAAGATGCGCTTCAGGCGCCCCTCCTCCTCGAACTTGTCGATCAGCACGGTGCTCGTGTACGGCAGCTCGTCGCCGGTCCAGCGGAATACCTTCTCGCGCAGGATTTCGGCCGCGAGAAAGCGCGAGCTGCGGTCGGTCAGCTCGTCCTCGCCGTAGATCGGCTCGCCTTCCGGCAGGTACGGCTTGATCGTGTCCAGCAGGCGCTTGATGTCTTCCGGCTTCTGCGCGGACAGCGGCACGAGCTCGGTGAATTCGCGCAACCCGCTCACCTTCTGCATGAACGGGAACAGCGTGGCCTTGTCGTTCACGCGGTCGATCTTGTTCGCGATCAGCAGCGTCGGCATGCCGGGCGGGATCAGGTCGAGCACCTTCTGGTCGTCGGGCCCGAAGCGGCCGGCCTCGATCACGAACAGGATCACGTCGACCGACGTCAGCGTCGACGTGACCGCGCGGTTCAGCGAACGGTTCAGCGCGGTGCTGTGACGGGTCTGGAAGCCGGGCGTGTCGACGAACACGAATTGCGCGTCGTCGAACGTGTTGATGCCGGTGATGCGGTGGCGGGTCGTCTGCGCCTTGCGCGACGTGATGCTGATCTTCTGGCCGACGAGTGCGTTCATCAACGTCGACTTGCCGACGTTCGGGCGGCCCACGATCGCGATCATGCCGCAACGGAAACCGGTAGGAGCGGGAGTGTTCATATCGTTTGGGAGACAGGTTCGGAAGCGGCCGCGCGGCGCGCGGCACGATCGATGGGCAATTCAGTGGTCGGCATCGGCCACGCGCGCCTGCGCGGCAGCCAGGCTCGCGCCGCCGGGCGGCGTGTCGGCGTCGGGCGCCGCGGCCTCGCGTGCGCGCGCCGGCGCGCGCGCGGCGGAATCGGCGCCCGCCGCGGGTTTGTCGGCCGACGACGATGCCGGATCGGCCGCATGGCCGGCCGGTTTGTCGGCTGCGCGCGGCGCGGCCTCGGCGGGCTTGTCCGCAGCCTTGTCGGCCCGCTCGGCCGGTTTGTCGGCCACCTTGTCGGTCGCCGGCTTCGCCGCCCGTTCGCCCTTGTCCGTTGCCGGCTCGACATGCGCCGCGCGAATCGCGGCCATCGGCGCGACGGCCGGCTCGGCGCCCGCAGCCGCAGTAGCAGCCGCAACGGTTGCCGCCGGCACCGCGCCGGCCGCCCGGGCCTCGCGCGCCGCCGCACGTTCCTTCCGCTCAGGCGAGCGCAGGTCGAGCGCTTCCTGCACGCCCTTCACGCCCGGCACGATCTCGGGTTCGACATGCTTGGACCCACGCGCGTTTTTCGAGCGCTTCGGCTTCGCGGCCAGCATCGGCGCGGCCGCCATCACTTCGTCGAGCGCCTTCTTCGCGGCGGCCTGCTCGGCCGCGCGCCGGCTCGCGCCGGAGCCCGCGACCTTCACGTCCAGCTTCGGCACCGTGCACTCGACCTCGAACTGCTGATTGTGCGCCGCACCATGCGTCGCGACGACCGTATAGGTCGGCAGCGCGATCTTGTGCCCCTGCAGGTATTCCTGCAGCAGCGTCTTCGCGTCCTTGCCGAGGGTGCGCGGATCGATGTGGTCGAGAATCGGGATATAGAGCCGCTTGATGACCCCTTGGGCGGCTTCGAAGCCGCCATCGAGGAATACGGCCCCGATGATGGCTTCGAACGCGTCCGCGAGGATCGACGGGCGGCGGAACCCGCCGCTGCGCAGCTCGCCCTCGCCCAGCCGCAGGCCGTCCGAAATATTCAGGGCCTGAGCAATTTCGTACAGCGACTGCTGCTTGACGAGGTTGGCGCGTACGCGCGACAGGTCACCTTCGTCCAGCTTGCCGAACCGCTGGAACAAAAGGGCGGCCACCGCGCAATTCAGAACGGAATCGCCGAGAAACTCGAGCCGTTCGTTGTGCGTGGCACTGTGACTGCGATGGGTCAAAGCCTGGCGCAACAATTCCGCATTGCGAAATTCGTAGCGCAGCCGGCTTTCCAACTGGGATGAGGGCATGTGCAGGAGTATAACGCGGGCGCCCGGTCGGGCCGAAACGGCACGGCCGGACACGAAAAGGCGTGACGAGGCGGTGTTACCGCCGGTTCTTAAAGTCGTTCGGCACGACGCGACGCGGCCCGTGCGTCGCGTAGTGCGTGTACATCGAAGGCGGTCAGTTGAAGGAACCGATGCGCTTCAGGTCGCCGAAGTTCATCCAGATGAAGAACGCGCGGCCGACGATGTTCTGGTCCGGCACGAAACCCCAGTAGCGGCTGTCCGCGCTGTTGTCGCGGTTGTCGCCCATCATGAAGTAATGACCGGGCGGCACCTTGCAGATCACGCCGCGGCTGTTGTACGTGCAGTTGTCGCGATACGGATAGTCGTACGCGCCCATCACGAACGGCGGCACGGCCGGGTTGTTCAGGATCGCGTTCTTCTTGGTGCCGATCGTTTCCTCGAACTGCTTCGCGTAATTCTGGCGCTCGTCGTCGAAGAAATCGGGCAGCGGCGTTTCGGGCACCGGCTGGCCGTTGATCGTCAGCTGCTTGTCCTGGTACGCGACGGTATCGCCCGGCAGGCCGATCACGCGCTTGATGTAGTCGACCGACTCGTCCTTCGGATAGCGGAACACGACGACGTCGCCGCGCGACAGCGGACTGCCCTGCGTGATCTTCGTGTTGGTGACCGGCAGGCGCAGCCCGTACTCGAACTTGTTGACGAGGATGAAGTCGCCGACGAGCAGCGTCGGCACCATCGAGCCCGACGGAATCTTGAACGGCTCGACGATGAACGAACGCACGACGAACACGGCCAGGATCACCGGGAAGAAGCTTGCCGTGTACTCGAGCCACCACGGCTGGCGCAGCTTTTCGTCACGCAGCTTCGAACGCGTCTGCGTCGCGTTTTCGTCCGCGAAACGCTTGTCGATGCGCGACTGCTGGCGATCGAACTCCTCGATCGCCGAGTCGGCCGCCTTGCGACGCCGCGGCAGGAACACCAGTTTGTCCAACACCCACGCTACGCCCGTCACGACGACGAGCACAAAAAGAATCAGCGCAAAATTCATAAAAGGATCAGTCCTGTTATTTGTCTTCGACGCGCAAGATCGCGAGGAACGCCTCCTGCGGGATCTCGACCGAACCCACCTGCTTCATGCGTTTCTTACCTTCTTTCTGCTTCTCGAGCAGTTTCTTCTTCCGCGTGATGTCGCCGCCGTAGCACTTCGCGAGCACGTTCTTGCGGAGCGCCTTGATGTTCTCGCGCGCGACGATGTGCGCGCCGATCGCGGCCTGGATCGCCACGTCGTACATCTGGCGCGGAATGATCTCGCGCATCTTCGCGGCGACTTCGCGGCCGCGATATTGCGACTGCGACCGGTGCACGATGATCGACAGCGCGTCGACCTTGTCGCCATTGATCAGCATGTCGACCTTCACGACGTCCGACGAACGGTATTCCTTGAACTCGTAATCCATCGACGCATAGCCGCGCGACACCGACTTCAGGCGATCGAAGAAGTCGAGCACGATCTCGGCCATCGGGATCTCGTACGTGAGCTGCACCTGGCGGCCGTGATACTGCATGTTGATCTGCGAGCCGCGCTTCTGCTCGCACAGCGTGATCACCGAGCCGACGTAATCCTGCGGCATGTACAGGTTCACGGTGACGATCGGCTCGCGCACTTCGCCGATGCGGCCGGGCTCCGGCATCTTCGCCGGGTTCTCGACCATGATCGTCGAGCCGTCGCTCTGCACGACCTCGTAGACGACCGTCGGTGCGGTCGTGATCAGATCCATGTCGAATTCGCGCTCGAGCCGCTCCTGCACGATTTCCATGTGCAGCAGCCCGAGGAAGCCGCAGCGGAAACCGAAGCCGAGCGCCTGCGACACTTCCGGCTCGTACTGCAGCGACGCGTCGTTCAGCTTCAGCTTCTCGAGCGATTCGCGCAGCGCGTCGTACTGGTTCGCCTCGACCGGATACAGCCCCGCGAACACCTGCGGCTTCACTTCCTTGAAGCCCGGCAGCGGCTCGGCGGCGGGCTTGGTCGCGTGCGTGACGGTATCGCCGACCTTCGCGGCCGTCAGTTCCTTGATGCCGGCGATGATGAAGCCGACCTGCCCCGCCGACAGCGACTCGAGATTGCGCGACTTCGGCGTGAACACGCCGACGTGCTCGACCGGATACTGCGCGCCGGTCGCCATCATCTTGATCTTGTCCTTCGGGCGCAGCGTGCCGTTGACGATGCGCACGAGCATCACGACGCCGACGTAGTTGTCGAACCACGAATCGATGATCAGCGCCTGCAGCGGCGCGGCCGGATCGCCCTTCGGCGGCGGCACCTTCGCGATCAGCGACTCGAGCACGTCTTCCACGCCGAGGCCCGTCTTCGCGCTGCAGCGCGTCGCGTCGGTCGCGTCGATGCCGATCACGTCCTCGATCTCCTCGATCGCGTTCTCGGGGTTCGCGGCCGGCAGGTCGATCTTGTTCAGCACCGGCACGACCTCGACGCCGAGCTCGATCGCCGTGTAGCAGTTCGCGACCGTCTGCGCCTCGACGCCCTGGCTCGCGTCGACCACCAGCAGCGCGCCTTCGCACGCGGACAGCGAACGGCTGACCTCGTACGAGAAGTCGACGTGCCCCGGCGTGTCGATCAGGTTCAGGTTGTAGACCTTGCCGTCGCGTGCGCGATAGGACAACGCGGCCGTCTGCGCCTTGATCGTGATGCCGCGCTCGCGCTCGATGTCCATCGAGTCGAGCACCTGCGCTTCCATTTCACGGTCGGCGAGGCCGCCGCATACCTGGATGATGCGATCCGCGAGTGTCGACTTGCCATGGTCGATGTGCGCGATGATCGAGAAATTGCGAATATGATCCATTCAGTGCCGATCAAGCGAAAAAGGCGCGCTCGACGACTGCGGAGCACGCCTTGTGTAAGTCGGTGAAAAAACGGCTTATTTTAGCCGAAAAGGCTTACGCCGGGCGGGATTTCGGACGCCCGCCCCGCGGGAGCCGGCGGCGCGCCCGCCGGATCAAACCCCGTATGAAGCGGCACGGGCCGGCGGCAAGCCAGGCTCAACGCCGGGCCGCCAGCGCGCCGCGCACCCGGGCGTCGTCGAACCGGTGGCGGCACACTTCCGCGCCGTCCAGCAGCAGCACCGGCACGTCCTCGTCGTAACGCGCGACGAGCGCCGCATCGGTGTCGATGTCGACGTAGTCGACCGCGACGCCGAATTCTGCCGCCACCGGCGCCAGTGCGTCGCGCATGTCGTCGCACAGGTGGCACCAGCCGCGGCCGTAGAGCGTGAACATCGGCGCGTTACTTCTGGGTCGCGCGCGGCCGCACCGGCACGAACTGCGTGTTGTCGCCACGCCGCACGAGCACCGCGACCGCCTTCTGCGGATCGAGCTGCGCGGTCACGTCGGCGAACTGCTTCGCGCTCGTGATGTCGGTGTCGCCGACGCGCAGCACGATGTCGCCGCGCTGCAGGCCCGCACGGGCGGCCGGGCCGTCGACGCCGTCGATCTGCACGCCGTTCTTCAGCTTCAGCGTCTTCATCTGCTCCGCCGTCAGGTCGCTGACCGTCAGGCCGAGCGAATTGGCCTGACGCGGCTTCTGCGGCGCGTTCTTGCGCTGCTCGGCCTTCGCGGTCGACTCGACCGGCGTCTCGGCGATCGTGATCGGCAGATCGCGTGCCTGACCCTTGCGCCACACGCTGACCGTCGCCTTCGTGCCGGGCTTCGTGTCGCCGACCATGCGCGGCAGGTCCGACGCCGCCTCGACCGGACGGCCGTTGAACTTCAGGATAATGTCGCCCGGCTGGATGCCGGCCTTGTCGGCCGGGCCGCCCGGCTCGACGCTGCTGACGAGCGCGCCTTCGGCCTTCGGCAGCCCGATCGAGTCGGCCACGTCCTTCGTCACCTCGCCGATCGCCACCGCGATCCGGCCGCGCGTGACCTTGCCGGTCGCCTTCAGCTGGTCGGCCACGCGCATCGCCTCGTCGATCGGAATCGCGAACGAAATGCCCATGAAGCCGCCGGTGCGGCTGTAGATCTGCGAGTTGATGCCGATCACCTCGCCCTGCATGTTGATCAGCGGGCCGCCCGAGTTGCCGGGGTTCACCGCGACGTCGGTCTGGATGAACGGCAGGTAGTCGCCCGTGTTGCGGCTCTTCGAGCTGACGATGCCGGCCGTGACCGTGTTGTCGAGGCCGAACGGCGAACCGATCGCGACGACCCACTCGCCGACGCGCACCTTGTTCGAATCGCCGATCGCGACGACCGGCAGATTCGACGCCTGGATCTTGACGACCGCGACGTCCGTGCGGTCGTCGACGCCGATCAGCTTCGCCTTGAATTCGCGCTTGTCGGTCAGCGTCACGTAGATGGTGTCCGCATCGTCGACGACGTGCGCATTGGTCATCACGTAACCGTCGGCCGACACGATGAAGCCCGAGCCGACGCCGCGGTTCTGCTCGGTGTCGGGCCCATTGTCCGGCGCCGGCGCGTTCTTCGGGTTGCTGCCGTTGCCGCCGCCGTTGCCGGGCGCCTGCGGCAGCGGAATGCCGAAGAAGCGCCGGAAGAATTCCGACATGTCGCCGTTGTCGAAGCCGGGCGGGAGCACGCCGCGCGGGCCGGGTACCGGCACGTTCGCGGTGGTCCGGATGTTCACGACCGCGGGGCCGACCTTTTCGACGAGGTCGGCGAAATCGGGCAGGCTGGCAGCGGGAGGCGTGACAGCGACCGCGGTTTGCGGGACGAGCGGCAGGCAGGCACACAGCGCCGCCGCCGCGAGCACTTTGCGCAGCGTGAGTTTCGTCATGTCGGGAGCCGTAGCGTTACTTGGAAGCCTTGTATTCTATGGCAGACGCGAACTGCTGCAACGTTGCCGGCGGCACTTCGCCGAGCACGGTGATCCAGTAGTCGCCGCGGCGCTTCACGAGAACGTGCGTCGCGCCGGTGCTGCCCGCGCCTTCCTTGCGCGTGTTTTTCTCGGCCGGTTCGATGAAGACCGAGACCGTCGCGAGGCCGTCGGTGAAGACGGCCTGGTCGACCGGGATCGGCGGATCGCCCGCATCGCGCGCGGCCATCGGCCGGCGCACCTCACGAATCTTCTGGAAGCCGGCGACGCTCGGCGCGAGCTGCCAGCCCTGCGCTTCCATGTCAACCGTCGCGACCGGCGGACGCACGACCGTCCAGCCGCCCAGGTTGCGCATGCCCGCTGCGATCGCAGCCTTGTCGCCGCTTGCGCCGCCCGTCTGCACTTGCGAGAACGCGATCTGCTCGAGCACGCGATCGTTCGCGTCGAGCGTCTGCGAACGCAGCAGCAGCCCGGTGCGCGCGTCGGCCCACAGCTTGTACGTGAAACGGTACGCGTCCTTCGGCACGAGCTCGACGACTTGCGCATCGATCCCGGCCACGCGGTCCTTGCCGAGCGACTTCGCATCGTAGACGGACATCACGTGCTCGCCGCTCGCGCCGAGCAGCGCGGGGAACGAATCACGCGTCTGACGGCGCTCGACCACGCACAGCTTGCGCTCGGGCACGAACGTGTACAACTCGTCGTTGTGCCGCAGCAGTTTGCGCGGCTTGCCGTCGAGCGTTTCGATCCGCTCGAACTCGCCGTCGCGGGACGAGACGTGCGCGATGCGCGACGACTGCACGTATCCGCCGCGCTGGTAGACGAACGTACCTTCGTAGCTCTGCTGCTGCGCGGCCTGCTGGACGCGGTCGAGCCAGTCGGCGGCGCCCTTGCGGGTCGCGACGGGATCGTCCGGTTGCTGGGCGCTGGCGGGAAGGGAGTGAACGGACAACAGGGCGGCTGCGCAAAGCAGGAGGGCCGGCAGCCGCTTCCATCCGGAGATGGCGTGATTCAACTGCAATGTCCGCATCGGGTTTATTGGCCTGGCGTGGTGGTCACGGCAGCGCGGATCAGCGGCATCGAACCCGTGACGACGGGCTGCTGCGCGAATTGCTGGTGCGCTTCAAGATATTGGTCGAGGCTCGCGTCGCGAATGATGTTGACGTCCTGCAGGCCCGGCTGGGCCGATGCCTGCGCAACCGTCACGCGCTGCAGGTTGCCGTTCTGCGGCGCGCCCACCGATGCAACCTGGACGGCGCCCGGCGCACCGGCCGTCTGCATCTGCGGAACGACGATCCACGTCAGCGTGGCGGCCGCGGCGGCCACCGCGAACGCGGGCACGACACGGCGGCGCAGCGACAGCAGCTTGCGCGCGACCGGTGCAGCCGCCGGCGCCAGCAGGTGCGGCTCGCTCTCGAGCGCCGCCGACATGCGCGCGGTGAACGCGACGCTCAGCGCGGGCGGCAGCGCGAGCTCGTCCGAGCGCAGCGCATCGCCAATCAGATGGTAATGGGCCCACACGGCGCGATCCGCGCGGTCGAGCTCAGCCAGAAACTGCCCGTGATCCGGGCCATCGAACATTTCGCCGTCGACCAGCGCGGAAAGGCGCTCGCCGCGCGAGCACGCTTGCGATTGCGTATTGACCGACCCCATGATGCTCCCCATCTTGCACACCCCGTCGTGACTTCACGACTCTATCCGTAACTAGACCCCGACCCGCGTCGTTCCGCCCGTCGCGCTTACCAGCGCTTGCCTTCGGGCGTATCGAGCAGCGGACGCAATTTGGCAGCGATTGCTTCGCGCGCGCGGAAGATCCGCGACCGGACCGTCCCGATCGGACAGCCCATCATTTCCGCGATCTCTTCGTAGCTCAGGCCCTCGATCTCGCGCAGCGTGATTGCCTGGCGCAGTTCTTCGGGCAGCAGAGCCATTGCAGCGTTGACCGTCTCGGCAATCTGCTTGCTCATCAACATCGACTCAGGCGTGTTGATATCCCTTAGTTGGTCTGCGTCGGAGAAAGTTTCCGCTTCCTCCGCATCGGCCTCGGTCGAGGTCGGCGCCCGGCGGCCTTGCGTCGCAAGGTAGTTCTTCGCCGTGTTGACGGCAATTCGGTACAACCACGTATAGAACGCCGATTCGCCGCGGAATTGCGGCAGCGCACGATACGCCTTGATGAACGCGTCCTGGGCCACGTCCTCGACCTCGGCGGGATCCCGCACGAGGCGCGAGATCAGCCGAATGATCTTGCGGTGGTATTTGGAGACCAGGAGTTCGAACGCCGCCTTGTCGCCCTTCTGTACGCGCTCGACCAGAGCCTGATCGATTTCTTTTTCACTCACCTGACAAATCCATTAACTAGGGATGCAACGCGGAGCGTTATTGTAGCGTTCCGGCGCCGGCCGCTGGTTACGGTCGGTAACCGCGCCGCCGTCATGCCCGCGCCGCCGCCCCGGCCGTTCTCGCCAGCACCGACAGCGCACTGAACGACGCGGCATCGAGCGCGTCGGCCGGAATCAGCAGCGGCCGCGCGCGCCGGGCGCCCTGCCCGACCGACAGCACCAGCAGCAGGCTGCTCCAGTGCGCATGGCCCGTCACACGGCCGCGGGCCAGCAAGCGCCCGGTGCGGCCAAACGCCGCAATCTCCCCGAACGCATCGATGTGCAGCTCGGCCGGCAGCCGGCGGGCGCAAGCCCGCGCCGCGCATACGGCCAGCAGCGCCGCCGTCACGGCCGACACGCCTGCGCCGGCAGCAGCGCCCGCGCGCGGCGCCCAGAACAGGTACGCCGATGCGGCAGCCGACGCGACGAACGCGGCCAGCACGAGATACGACACGGCCGAGGCCCGCAACGCAAAGCGCTGCGGACGCCCGGCCGGAGCATCGAATGGACTCGTCAAGCGATTCGACGTCAGACGCGCTTGAACACCAGCGTGCCGTTGGTCCCGCCGAAGCCGAAGTTGTTCTTCACGGCTACGTCGATCTTCATGTCACGCGCGGTGTTCGCGCAGTAATCGAGATCGCACTCGGGGTCCTGGTTGAAGATGTTGATGGTCGGCGGCGACACGTTGTTGTGCAGCGCCAGCACCGTGAACACCGATTCGAGGCCGCCCGCGCCACCCAGCAGGTGGCCCGTCATCGACTTTGTCGAGTTGACCACCATCTTGTACGCGTGCTCGCCGAAGGCCGCCTTCACCGCGTCGGACTCGTTCTTGTCGCCCAGCGGCGTCGACGTGCCATGCGCGTTCAGGTACTGGACCTCGTCGGCGTTCATGCCGGCGTCGCGCAGGGCCGCGACCATGCAGCGGCGCGGGCCGTCCATGTTCGGCGCGGTCATGTGGTATGCGTCGCCCGTCATGCCGAAGCCCACGACTTCCGCGTAGATCTTCGCGCCGCGCGCCTTCGCCGCCTCGTACTCCTCGAGCACCATCACGCCGGAACCCTCGCCCAGCACGAAGCCGTCGCGGTCCTTGTCCCACGGACGCGACGCGGTCGCCGGATCGTCGTTGCGGGTCGACAGCGCGCGCGCGGCGGCGAACCCGCCGATGCCGAGCGGCGACACCGTCGATTCGGCGCCGCCCGCGACCATCACGTCGGCGTCGCCGGCCTGGATCAGGCGCGCGGCGAGGCCGATGGAGTGCAGGCCGGTCGTGCAGGCCGTGACGGCCGCGAGGTTCGGGCCCTTCAGGCCGAACATGATGCTCAGGTGACCCGAGATCATGTTGATGATCGAACCCGGCACGAAGAACGGCGAAATCCGGCGCGCGCCGCGATCGACGTAGGTCTGGTGCGTGTCCTCGATCATCGGCAGGCCGCCGATGCCGGAACCGACCAGCACGCCGATGCGTTCCGCGTTGGCTTCGGTCACTTCCAGCCCGCTGTCCCGGATGGCCTGGACGCCGGCGGCGATGCCGTAATGGATGAACGTATCCATGTTCCGGGCTTCCTTCGCCGGGATGTACTCCTCGGCGCTGAAACCCTTCACTTCGCCCGCGAAATGGCAGGCGAGGTTCGACGCATCGAACTTCGTGACGGTGGCGATACCGGACTTGCCGGCGACGAGATTGGCCCAGCCGTCGGCAACATTATTGCCAACAGGCGAAATCAGCCCCAGGCCTGTAACGACAACACGACGGCGGCTCACGGTAACCTCTTTTCCATTATTGGATGACAAAAACAAAAGCCACAGTGGCCACAGGAACCAGCCCTGCGAGCCCTGTGGCTGTTAGTCCGTCCGGCGCGAAGCCGGCAGGATGGCGCGTCAATCGCGATGATCGCGGCGACGTGGCGGACAAGCGCGAAAGGCGCTTACGCCTTGACGTTTGCGCGAGCGTAGTCGATCGCTTGCTGAACGGTCGTGATCTTCTCTGCTTCTTCGTCCGGGATTTCCATGCCGAACTCGTCTTCCAGAGCCATCACCAGTTCGACCGTGTCGAGCGAATCGGCGCCCAGGTCGTTCACGAACGAAGCTTCGTTCTTGATCTCGGCTTCCGCGACGCCCAGTTGCTCAGCGACGATCTTCTTGACACGTTGTTCGATGTTGTCCATTACCCCTCCGAGGGAAAGTTCAGATTTACAAGTGCGCGCATTTTATCAGGTTTGCTGACGGCAAAACGCGCGTTGGCTTGATGGTCGATCAAGCGCCGGTCCGCCTGAAAAACGGGATACGGCGCGGATGGTAAACGAAAACCGTTACGACATGTACATGCCGCCGTTCACGTGCAGCGTCGTGCCGGTGATGTAACCGGCCTGCGGCGATGCGAGGAACGCGACGGCATGGGCGATGTCCTCCGGGCTGCCGAGGCGGCCGAGCGGAATCTGGGTCTTGAGCGCGGCCTGCTGTTCTTCCGGCAGCGTCTTCGTCATGTCGGTGTCGATGAAGCCCGGCGCCACGCAGTTCACGGTGATGCCGCGGCTGCCGATCTCGCGCGCGAGCGCCCGCGTCATGCCCGCGACGCCGGCCTTCGCGGCCGCGTAGTTGACCTGACCCGGATTGCCGGCCGAGCCGACCACCGACGTGATGTTGATGATACGGCCGCCGCGCGCCTTCATCATCGGGCGCAGCACCGCACGCGACAGGCGGAACACCGACTTCAGGTTGGTGTCGATCACCGCGTCCCAGTCCTCGTCCTTCATCCGCATCGCGAGCTGGTCCTGCGTGATGCCCGCGTTGTTGACGAGCACGTTCAGCGCGCCGAATTCCTTCACGGTCGCATCGATCAGCGCCTCGGCGGCGGCTGCGTCGTTGACGTTCAGCACCGCGCCGCGGCCCGTGACGCCCGCTTCCGCGAACGCCGCGGTGATCGCGGCGGCGCCCGATTCGCTCGTCGCCGTGCCGATCACCGTCGCGCCCAGGCGCGCGAGTTCGAGCGCGATCGAACGGCCGATGCCGCGCGACGCGCCGGTCACGATCGCAACCTGTTTATCGAGAGTCTTGTCCATGAATCGAATGTCCGTTGCTTGGGAAAAGGCGCCGCGTCAGGCGGTCGCGAGCTTGAGCGCTTCGTCGAGCGAAGCCGGATCGAACACCGACGCGCCGACCAGGTTGCCGTCGATGCGCTTCGTCAGGCCGGCCAGCACCTTGCCCGGTCCGCATTCGATCACGTGCGTGACGCCGGTGCCGGCAATGTGCTGCACGCATTCGACCCAGCGCACCGGGCCCGCGGCCTGGCGCACCAGCGCATCCTTGATCGCGGCCGGATCGCTGACCACGGCGACGTCGATGTTGTTGACGACCGGAATCTGCGGCGCCTTCACGTCGACGTTCGCGAGATAGTCGCGCAGCTGGTCCGACGCCGGCTTGAGCAGCGACGAATGGAACGGCGCCGACACCGGCAGCGGCAGCGCGCGCTTCGCGCCCTTCGCCTTCGCGATCTCGCATGCCTTTTCGACCGCGGCCTTGCTGCCGGCGATCACGACCTGCGCGGGCGCATTGAAGTTCACCGCTTCGACGACGCCCGCTTCCGCGGCTTCGGCGCACACCGCGCGCACCGTGTCGTCGTCGAGGCCCAGGATCGCGGCCATGCCGCCCTGGCCGACCGGCACGGCCGTCTGCATCGCCTGCGCACGGAAGCGCACGAGCGGCACCGCGTCCTTGAACGCGAGCGCGCCGGCCGCGACGAGCGCCGTGTATTCGCCGAGGCTGTGGCCGGCGACGATCGACGGCGCCGGGCCGCCTGCCTGCTGCCACGCGCGGTAGCACGCGTATGCGGCGGTCAGCATCACGGGCTGCGTGTTGGTGGTCAGGTTCAGCTCTTCGGCCGGACCTTCGGCGATCAGCTTGCCGAGATCCTGATTGAGCGCATCGGACGCTTCCTGGAGCGTCTCGCGCACGACGGCCAGATCGGCGAATGCGTTGAGCATGCCGATCGCTTGCGAGCCCTGCCCCGGAAAAACGAATGCAAATTTCATATCGTCCCCAATTGAATCGATTCGGACGGCGCGCACGAACGGCGCGCCGACGGGATCCGCGCGCGGCTTGTCGCGCGCCGCGGATCAGAAGCGGAAGACCGACGCGCCCCAGGTGAAGCCGCCGCCGACGCCTTCGATCAGCACGTGTTGGCCACGCTGGATGCGGCCGTCGCGCACCGCGGCGTCGAGCGCCAGCGGGATCGACGCCGCCGACGTGTTGCCGTGCTGGTCGACCGTCACGACCATGCGCTCCTGCGGCAGGCCGAGCTTGCGGCAGGTGCTGGTCATGATGCGGATGTTGGCCTGGTGCGGAATCAGCCAGTCGATTTGCTCGGGCGCGAGATTCGCCTTCGCGAGCGCTTCGATCGCGACCTTTTCGAGCACGTTGACCGCGAGCTTGAACACGGCCTGCCCGTCCATGTGCAGGAATGCGCTGCCGTCGATCACGCCGCGATTGACGTTGCCCGGCGTGCACAGGATGTTCGAGTAGCTGCCGTCCGCGTGCAGCGCGCTGCCGAGCACGCCCGGCTCTTCCGACGCGGACAGGATCACCGCGCCCGCGCCGTCGCCGAACAGCACGCAGGTCGTGCGGTCCTTGAAGTCGAGAATGCGCGAGAACGTCTCCGCGCCGACGATCAGCGCGGTGCGGTGCTGGCCGCTGCGGATGAAGCTGTCGGCCGTGGCCATCGCATACGCGAAACCCGAGCATACGGCCTGCACGTCGAATGCCGCACCGCCGTTCTTGATGCCGAGCTTGTTCTGCAGCAGGCACGCGGTGCTCGGGAACACGAAATCGGGGGTCGAAGTCGCGACGATGATCAGGTCGATCGACTGCGGATCGATACCGGCCGCTTCGATCGCACGACGCGACGCCTCGAGCGCGAGATCGCTCGTCGTGACGTCGGGTGCGGCGAAATGGCGCGCGTGGATGCCCGTGCGCGCGACGATCCATTCGTCGCTGGTCTCGATGCCTTCCTTCGCAAGACGATCGGTCAACTGCTGGTTCGTGACGCGGTCGGGCGGCAGGTAGCTGCCCGTGCCGAGCACGCGGGAATAGAGAGTCGATTGGGCCATTTATGCTTTAGAGGATTGCGCAGCGGAAGGTTCGGCGTGATGGCCTGCGGCCGGGCTTGCCTGGCCCGCGCCGCCCGCGTCGTGTCCGCCGTCGCCGAGCGACACTGAATTATCCGCCATCGCGCGCGCGAGGCGCTCCAGCACCCCGTTTTTGACGGCATCATACCCGCGTTTGATCGCCCACTCAAACGCGTACGCGTCGGCCGAACCGTGGCTCTTGATCACGAGGCTCTTCAGCCCCAGCAGCGCCGCGCCGTTGTACTGGCGGTGGTCGACGCGCTTCTTGAAACGCATCAGCACCGGCAGCGCGAGCAGCGCCATCAGCCTCGACATCAGCGAACGGCCGAACTCCTCGCGGATGATGTTCGACAGCATCTGCGCGAGCCCTTCGGACGTCTTCAGCGCGACGTTGCCGACGAAGCCGTCGCACACGATCACGTCGACGGTGCCCTTGTAGATGTCGTTGCCTTCCACGTTGCCGCGGAAATTGAGCGTGCTGGCGCGCAGCAACTCGCCTGCGCGCTTGATCGTCTCGTTGCCCTTGATGACCTCTTCGCCGATGTTCAGCAGGCCGATCGTCGGGCGCTCCTTGCCTTCGAGCGCGGCCACGAGCGCGTGCCCCATCTCCGCGAACTGCAGCAGGTGCTGCGGCTCGCAGTCGACGTTCGCGCCGAGGTCCAGCATCATCGTGTAGCCGGTCGGGTTCGGCAGCGCGGACGCGATCGCGGGCCGCTCGATGCCGGGCAGCGTCTTGAGTACGTAACGGGAAACGGCCATCAGCGCGCCGGTATTGCCGGCGGAGATGCAGGCCTGCGCCGCGCCTTCCTTGACGTGGTTGAGCGCGACGCGCATCGAAGAATCCTTCTTCTTGCGCAGCGCCACTTCGACAGGATCGTCCATCGCCACGACTTCGGTGGCGGGCACGATGGTCAACGCGGGATCGTCGAGAGCTTTCAGCTTCTTCAACTGAGCGCGAATCGCGCTTTCGATGCCGACGAGCATCAGGTGCGCATCGGGATGCGCGCGGACGAACTTGACTGCCGCGGGAACGGTCACGGACGGGCCGTGGTCGCCTCCCATGCAATCGATTGTGAGCTTTACGGTCATGGAATGCGACGAATTTCAGGCACAAAAAAGCGGCAGTTGAATGCCGCCTTTTTGTTGAGCCAGGAAAGTGTCAAGCGAACCAGTTGTCACGCGAACGGCGAGCGTAGCGCGCAACGCGTGACTTGACGCTTAGTCGTTCTTCGTCTTGACGACTTTCTTGCCGCGATAGTAGCCGTTCGGGCTGACGTGGTGACGCAGATGCACTTCACCCGTGCTCGGCTCGACTGCCAGCGGCGCTGCCGTCAGGAAATCGTGCGAACGATGCATGCCGCGCTTCGACGGCGACTTCTTGTTTTGCTGGACTGCCATGACTAACTCCTAAATAATTTTCCGGATTCTAACACAGCCCGATCCGGCGCTTAACTACCCTGGCCCAAAGCCCTACGCCTTCCCGCGCCACAACTGCTTAGTGTTTCTTGGTGCCGTCACCGTCCTTCTTCAACGCTTGCAGCGCTGCGAACGGATTCGGCCGTTTGCCTTCGTCCCCGGCTTCGTCGGACTCCTCGTCCGCCGCTTCCGCGGGACCGCTCGCGCCCGACACGAGGCTTTCGTGAACTGCCGGGCAAACCTCGTGCTTGGGCACGAGCGGCAACGAAAGCAGCAATTCCTCTTCGATCAAGTCGACGAGATCGAACTGGCGTGAGCCCACGATCACATCGGCTTCATCGTCGTCGAGCGGAAATTCCTCAGCTTCTTCTTCGGTCGCGACGACCCGGTACGTCATGTCGACGTCGAACGTCTGATCGTACGGCGTCACGCAGCGCTGGCACGTGAGCCACGCATGGCCGTGCACCGCGAGGCGCAGATACGGCTGCTGCCCGTCGGCGCCGTCGTCCTGCAACTCCTTCTGCGTGAACCCTTCCGCCTGCCATGTGAAGACCGTGTCGCGATCTGGCGCGTCCGTCGGCACTTCGTTTAACATGCGCGGCAGTTGCGAGAGGCGCACCGCCCCGGCTGCCTGCCGCCCGCTGCGGGCGAACTCGAACAGGTCGACCGCGTGCGGATCGAGCGCCGCCGCAGGTTTGCCAGAAGAAGTGTTCATGTGCGCTCCTGCCTACAGGCTGACTTGCGGATCCGGCTTGGCACCGCTCGCGTACGGCTCATCGAAGGATGACGTACTTTACTTCCGAAGACCCGGCAGGCGCCACCACAACGAAAGCCTGCCGACGAAAAGCGGGAAAGCATACCTGTTTTACCTTTTGCGGTCAATCACTTAAGCTTGCGTCCGCGCAACGCCGCGCCACACCTGACGACTCACCGATCCAACCGACCATGCCGGATACCGTTTGCCGCCCGCCGCGGCTGATTCTTGCCTCCAGTTCCCGCTACCGCCGCGCGCTCCTCGAGCGCCTCGGCGTGCCGTTCGACGTCGTGTCGCCCGACCTCGACGAAACCCCGCTCGCCGGCGAAACGCCGGCCGCGACCGCGCTGCGCCTCGCCGGCGCGAAGGCGCGGGCCGTGGCCGCGACGATCGATGCGCCGGACGGCGTGCTCGTGATCGGGTCGGACCAGGTCGCGACCTTCGACGGGCACCAGATCGGCAAGCCCGGCACGCACGAGCGCGCGCTCGCGCAGCTCATGTCGATGCAGGGCCGCGAAGTCGAATTCCACAGTGCGCTCTGCCTGTACGACAGCCGCACCGACGACGCGCAGGTCGAGGACATCGTGACGCACGTGCGCTTCCGTTCGCTGCCCGAGGCCGAACTCGACGCCTACCTGCGCGCGGAAACGCCGTACGACGTGGCCGGCAGCGCGAAGTCCGAAGGGCTCGGCATCGCGCTGCTCGACGCGATCGACTCGGACGACCCGACCGCCCTCGTCGGCCTGCCACTGATCGCCCTCACGCGGATGCTGCGCACCGCCGACTACCCGCTGTTTGCCACCACCCGAGGAGACCGCGCATGACCGCCGGCACGCTTTATCTGGTCCCGAACACACTCGGAGAAGGCGACGAATCGATGCTCGCCGCCGTGCTGCCCGCCGCCGTCCAGGCGCGCGCCGGCACGCTCGGTTATTACATCGGCGAGAACGCGAAAACGACGCGCGCGTTTCTGAAGAAGATCGGTACGACCCGTCCGATCCAGGAAATCGAGATCAGCGAGCTGAACGTCAATACGCCGGCCGGCGCCATCGACCGGCTGCTCGCGCCCGTGCTGGCCGGTGCGGACGCCGGCCTCGTGTCGGAGGCCGGCTGCCCGGCCGTCGCCGACCCCGGCGCGCTGCTGGTGCGCCGCGCGCACGAGCGAGGCGTGAAGGTCGTGCCGCTCGTCGGGCCGAGTTCGATCCTGCTCGCGCTGATGGCGTCGGGCCTGAACGGCCAGAGCTTCGCGTTCAACGGCTATCTGCCGGTCGATGCGGCCGCGCGCGCGAAACGGCTGCGCGAACTCGAGCAACTGTCGCGCAAGGCGCGCCAGACGCAGATCTTCATCGAAACGCCGTACCGGAATCACGCGATGCTCGACACGCTGGTCGCGACCTGCGCGCCGTCGACGCAGATCTGCGTCGCGGCCGACCTGACCCTCGCGACCGAGACGATCGCGAGCCGCACGGTGGCCGACTGGAAAAAAGCGCCTGCGCCGAATCTGCACAAGCGCCCCGCGATCTTCCTGCTGCTCGCGAATTGATGGCGTGAACGGCGATCAGCCAGCCAGATGAAAGGCGGGCCGTCGCGGCCCGCCGATGGTCGCCAGCCGTCAGCGCAGGCTGACCGACGCGCCGCCGGCCGTCAGCGCCTTCATCGCGGCGCCGCCGACGGCCGCGCCGAACTTGCGCGCGACGCGATTCGTCAGGCTTTCCTTCACCGTGTAGTCGACCAGATCCGGCGCCTTCAGCACGTCGCGTGCGACCGTGTCGGTCGTGCCGTAGCCGTCGGCGAGGCCCAGTTCGACGCTCTTTTCACCGGTCCAGAACAGGCCCGAGAACATGTCGGGCGTCTCGTGCAGCCGCTTGCCGCGGCCATCCTTCACCGCCTTGATGAACTGCGCATGCACCTGGTCGAGCAGTGCCTGCGCGTGCGCGTCCATCTTCGGCGTTTCCGGCGAGAACGGATCGTAGAAGCCCTTGTTTTCGCCCGACGTGTGCAGGCGCCGCTCGACGCCGAGCTTGCCCATCAGCCCGGTGAAGCCGAACCCGTCCATCAGCACGCCGATCGACCCGACGATGCTCGCCTTGTCGACGAAGATCTTGTCGGCGGCGGACGCGATGTAATAGCCGCCCGATGCGCACATGTCGGTCACGACGACGTACAGCGGCTTGTCCGGATACTTGCCGCGCAACCGCCGGATCTCGTCGTAGACCATCCCGGCCTGCACCGGGCTGCCGCCCGGGCTGTTGATCCGCAGCACGACGCCGACCGTGCCGTCGTCGTCGAAGGCGGCGTCGAGCGCCGTGTTGATGTCGTCGGCGTTCGCGTTGACGCCGGCCGCGATCTCGCCGTCGATCGTCACGAGCGCCGTATGCCGCCCGCTCGCCGAGAACTTCGAATCGCTCGAGAAATCGATCAGCGCGAACGCGAACAGCACGAACACGCCGAGAAACGCGAAGCGGAAGAAGATTTTCCAGCGCCGTGCCGCGCGCTGCTCCTTGACGGCCGCGAGCGCGATCCGCTCGAGCGCCGCGCGCTCCCAGCTCGGTTCACGGCTGTCGGGACGGGAGGAAGAATCCGGGGAATTCGGTTGGTCGGCCATGCAGTAGTGTCGTCAATCGGTCGTGGCGGAAGTGGCAGGATGCAGGTCCGCATCGGGCACCCAGAATACCGCACGGCCGTCGGGCGTGTCGCGCTCGTCGACCTCGACCGGTCGCAGGCGGCCGCCGCGGCACGGGCCGCCGACGCACTTGCCGGTATCCGGCGCGTAGATCGCGCCGTGCGTCGCGCACATCAGATAGAGGCCCGACGACTCGAAGAACTGCCCTTCGGCCCAGTCGAGCTCCATCGGCACGTGCGCGCAGCGGTTCAGGTAGCCGTACGCGCGGCCGTCGTAACGCACGAAGAACACGACGGCCTGCTCGCCGCGCAGCGTCGCGTCGACGCGCACGCCGGCGCCGCCGTCGGTCAGCGCGTCCGACGCGCATACGCGCACGGCGTCCGGCGCCGCGCTCATGCGTGCTCCCGCAGCCAGGCGGCCAGCGCGCCGACGTCCGGCGCGACGAAGCGCGGCGTGAGCGCCGCCAGCACCTCGGCCGAGTGCGCGCCGTACGCGACGCCGACGCCGGCCGCGCCGGCGCTCGCGGCCATCTGCAGGTCGTGCGTGGTGTCGCCGATCATCACGGTGCGCGACAGGTCCTGCCCCAACTCCCGCGACAACTCGTGCAGCATCGCCGGATGCGGTTTCGAAAACGTCTCGTCCGCGCAGCGCGTCGCATCGAACCAGCTCGTCAGTTTCGACTGGTCGAGCACGCGGTTCAGCCCGACCCGCCCCTTGCCTGTCGCGACGGCGAGCAGGTAGCCCGTGTCGCGCAGTTCGGCGAGCAGTTCGCGCACGCCGGCGAACAGCTCGATGCGCTGGTCGTCGAGCAGATAGTGATAGCGGTAGCGTTCGGCCAGCCGCGCATAGTCGGACGGATCGAGGGTCGGAGCCGTGATCTGCAGCGCGTCGCGCAGCCCGAGGCCGATCACGTAGCGGGAGGCCTCGTCGGACGGCGTGGGCAGACCGAGATCGCGGCATGCGGCCTGGATGCTGTGCGCGATGTGCGCAGTCGAATCCATCAGCGTGCCGTCCCAGTCGAAGACGATCAGGTCAAATTGCTGTCGAGCCATGCGGTTCAGGCGGTATCGCGCAATGCGCTGAGTTGATCGAGGAAGCGCCGGCATTCGGCCGGCAACGGCGCATCGAACTGCAGCGCCTCGCCGGTCAGCGGATGCGCGAGCTTGAGGCGGTGCGCATGCAGGAACATCCGCTTCAGCGACGGCTGCGCATTCGCGCGCGCCAGCGCCTTGTTCAGTGCGAAATCGCCATACTTCGCGTCGCCGGCGATCGGCAGGCCGAGATGCGCGAGGTGCACCCGTATCTGATGGGTCCGACCCGTTTTGAGTTCCGCTTCGACGAGCACATAGTCGGACCAGCGGTCGACGAGGTTGAACACCGTATGCGAGGCCAGCCCGTCGTCCTGCACGCGCACGCGGCGCTCCCCTTCCGGGGTCGAATACTTGAACAGCGGCGCCTTCACCGCGCGGCGCCGGCCCCAGTCGGATTGCCATTCGCCGTGCGCGCACGCGAAGTAGCGCTTGTCCATCCGGTTCTCGCGGATCTGCTCGTGCAGGGCGACGAGCGCCGTGCGCTTCTTCGCGAGCATCAGGATGCCGGACGTCTCGCGGTCGAGCCGGTGCACCAGTTCGAGGAATTTCGCGCGCGGGCGCGCCTGGCGCATCTGCTCGATCACGCCGAACGCGACGCCGCTGCCGCCGTGGACCGCGACCCCGGCCGGCTTGTCGATCACGAGCATCGCGTCGTCCTCGTACAGCACGTCGAAATTCGCGGGCGGCACGACCGGCGTGTCGGCGCGCGCGAGGTCGGCCGCGGCCACGCGCACCGGCGGCACGCGGACGAGGTCGCCCAGTTCGAGGCGGTACTGCGCGTCGATCCGGCCCTTGTTCACGCGCACTTCGCCGCTGCGCAGGATCCGGTAAATATGGCTTTTCGGCACGCCTTTACAGACGCGCAACAGGAAATTGTCGATGCGCTGACCGGCCGAGTTTTCGTCGATCTCGATCATCGATACCTGGCCGCTTGCGACCGAATTCTGGGATATTTTGCCTAACTCATTCATACTGAATATAATTTTGCCCAGCCTGACGTTGTGGGTGGCCTGATCGGCCGGCCCCGGCTGAATTGGGCAAGGCGCAAGCGCAAACCGCTATTTTACTTGCGCCGGGGGCCCGCTGCTCGCCCCTAATCAAAGAGATGCAGCAAGTTGCACGCACGGCGCCGCCCGTCGGCAAGGATCGCGCCCACAGGCGGATTCGGTCGGCAAGGCGCCGCGGTAACGGAAAGTTGGTTGAAAAGAATTTGATCGGCAGCCCGACGGCGCGCAGTGCGTCCGCAGGCTGCCGGTTGCGAAAATTACGGCGTTGCGCCCGATTTGGCCCCGCGAAGCGTGCGGGGCTTGGCGACGTCAAACCAGGGAAGTACACCCCAAGCGGGAAAGTCGGGCTGGATTCGATACTCCCCGCTGCGGCCCAAGCCGCAGCATCTGCCGCCCGTCGGCGCGCGCGACGCATTGCGCGCGCCCGTGGCAATGCCCGGACAGGCTTAGCGCGCTTTTGCAGCGTGCGGTGTGTGAACGCCGTGCTTTGAAGCCGTATTCGCAGGTGCCCTATGGCCGCCGGCCCCGTCTTTCGGGCCCAAGCGCCTCTTCAGGCAATTCTCCCCGCCAGCGTTCCCGCTCCAGCGTGCTCGTGACAACACAACAAGGTGCGGCCTGCCGTCGTTCCCGCCCTCGCGCCTGACAACCGCGAGGCGCCGGCAGCGGAGCCGCCTGGAGTCGTTCATGAAACGCATGCTGTTCAATGCGACGCAGCAGGAGGAGCTGCGCGTCGCCATCGTCGATGGGCAAAAGCTCATCGACATCGACATCGAAACCGCCGGGCGCGAACAGCGCAAAGGCAATATCTACAAAGGTGTCATCACCCGTATCGAGCCGTCGCTCGAAGCGTGCTTCGTCAACTACGGCGAAGACCGCCACGGCTTCCTGCCGTTCAAGGAAGTCGCCCGCCAGTACTTCAAGGACGGCATCGACATGCGCTCCGCGCGCATTCAGGATGCGCTGCGCGAAGGCCAGGAGCTGATCGTCCAGGTCGAGAAGGAAGAGCGTGGCAACAAGGGCGCCGCCCTCACCACCTTCATCTCGCTCGCCGGCCGCTACCTCGTGCTGATGCCGAACAATCCGCGCGGCGGCGGCGTGTCGCGCCGGATCGAAGGCGACGAGCGCCAGGAACTGCGCGAAACGATGGCACAACTGCAGATTCCGGACGGCATGAGCATGATCGCCCGTACCGCGGGCATCGGCCGCAGCGCCGAGGAACTGCAGTGGGACCTGAACTACCTGCTGCAGCTGTGGCGCGCGATCGAAGCGGCGTCGCAAAGCGGCAACGCCGGCCAGCCGATGCTGATCTATCTGGAATCGAGCCTCGTGATCCGCGCGATCCGGGACTATTTCCAGCCCGATATCGGCGAAATCCTGATCGACACGAACGAAATCCACGATCAGGCCCGTGCGTTCATGGACATCGTGATGCCGGACAACGTCGCGAAGGTGAAGCGCTACCACGACGACGTGCCGCTGTTCTCGCGTTTCCAGATCGAGCACCAGATCGAAACCGCGTACTCGCGCACGGTGCCGCTGCCGTCCGGCGGCGCGATCGTGATCGACCACACCGAAGCGCTCGTCGCGATCGACGTGAACTCGGCCCGCGCGACCAAGGGCGCGGACATCGAGGAAACGGCCACCCGCACGAACCTCGAAGCGGCCGACGAAGTCGCCCGCCAGCTGCGCCTGCGCGACCTCGGCGGCCTGATCGTGATCGATTTCATCGACATGGAATCGGCGAAGAGCCAGCGTGAAGTCGAGCAGCGCCTGAAAGACGCGCTCAAGCACGACCGTGCGCGCGTGCAGATGGGCAAGATCTCCCGCTTCGGCCTGATGGAGCTGTCGCGCCAGCGCCTGCGCCCGGCGCTGTCGGAAGGCAGCCACGTGACGTGCCCGCGCTGCAACGGCACGGGCCACATCCGCGACACCGAATCGTCCGCGCTGCAGGTCCTGCGGATCATTCAGGAAGAAGCGATGAAGGAAAACACCGCGGCGATCCACTGCCAGGTGCCGGTCGAGGTGACCGCCTTCTTGCTGAACGAAAAGCGTCAGGAAATCAACAAGATCGAGTCGCGCTTCAAGGTCGGCATCGTGCTGATCCCGAACAAGCACCTCGATACGCCGCACTACAAGCTCGAGCGCCTGCGTCACGACGACGCACGCCTCGACGATCCGCGCGCATCCTGGAAGATGGCCGAGGAAGCGGCCCGCGAGCTCGAGTCGGAAACCGGCTACAGCAAGCGTGCGGCCGAAGTGAAGCCGAAGCAGGAAGCCGCGGTCAAGGGCATCACGCCCGAGCGCCCGGCACCGAGCCCGGCGCCGCAGCGTCCGGTCGAACCCGTTGCGGCCCCCGCCCCGGCGCCCGTCGCTGCGGCAAGCGGCGGCTTCATCGGCTGGCTGAAGGGCCTGTTCGGCGTGTCGCCGGCACCGGCGCCCGCACCGGTCGCGCCGGCCCCGGCGAAGGAGCAGGCAGCCCGTCCGGCGCGCGAACGCACCGAAAAGACCGAGCAGCGCGGCGGCGATCGCAACCGCAACCGTCGCGGCGGCGCCCAGCAGGCGCAAGGCGGCCGCGACCAAGCAGCCGCCGGCCGTGGCCAGCCGCAACGCCAGGAACGCGAAGGCAAGGAAGTGCGCGAACCGCGCGAAGGCCGTGAGCCGCGCGAGGGTCGTGAGCTGCGTGAGGGCCGCGAGGGTCGCGAAAACCGCGAAGGTCGTGAAAACCGTGAGGGTCGCGAAGGCCGCGAGGGCCGTGGCCCGCGCGAAGGTCGCGAGCCGCGTGAAGCCCGTGAGCCGCGCGAACCGCGTGAAAACCGCGAACCGCGCGAGCGCGTCGAACAGCCGGAAGGCGTCGAAGCAGCCGGCCGTGGCGAGCGCCAGGAACGCGGCGAGCGTCGCGAGCGCGGCGAACGCCGCAAGCCGACCCAGCATGCGGCCACGCTCGAAACCGTCACCCGCGGCGAAAACCATCCGGAACCGGAAACCGACAAGGCTGTTGCAGAAGCCCTGCCCGGCGCGGAACTGGCAGCCGATGCGGAAGCCGGCGCACGTGACGGCGAAGAACGCCGCCGTCGCCGTCGCGGCCGCCGCGGCGGTCGTCGCGAGCGCGAGGAAGACGGCGCAATCGACCAGGCCGAGCAAGGCGCCGAAGGCGAAGTCGCGGCGCAAGCCGTGACGCCGGTCGCGGCCGAACCGGCCCACACGGCCGCACCGGCAGTCGTCGCAGCCGTGGCCAGCGCGGTCGCGGTGGAAGCCGTCGCCGAGCAGCATGCCGCACCGGCCGCTGTCGAAGCGCAGCCGGCGCCGGCACACGCCGAAGCGGCTCCGGCCGCCCCGGTCGAGCCCGTCGTCGCCGTCCAGGCAGCAGAACCGGCACCGGTCGCACCGGCGGTCGCGGAAGCGGGCCCGGCGCCGGTCGCGGTATCGCCGACCGATGCGTTCGAAGTGCCGGCGGCCGCTCCGGCTGCTGTCGACGCGCCGCAAGCCGCGCCGGTCGCTGTCGAGGCGCCGCAAGCCGCACCGGTCGAGCCAGCCGCACCGGCCGTCGCGATCGAAGCCGCTCCGGTGGCAGTCGAACCGGCACCGGTCGAAGCCGCGCCTGTCGAAACCGCACCGGTCGAGGCAGCACCGGTGCCGGCACCGGCACCGACGCCGGCTCCCGCACAACCGGCAGCCGCGCCCGCTTCGGCGAGCCTGGATGTCGTGCTGGAGCAGGCCGGTCTCGTCTGGGTGAACACGGACGCCGACAAGTTCGCGGCCGCGCAGGAAGCCGCATCGCGACTCCCGCGCCCGGCCCGCGTGCCGCGCGAACGCAAAGTGCTGCCGCCGGCCGATACGGCCCCGATGCAGCAGGTCGAAACGACGCACCACTGAACGGCGCATCGCACGACCAGGAAAAGCCCGCCTCCGGCGGGCTTTTTCACGTCCGCGCTGCGGGTTTCCGCCCACCGGCCCCGCCGGCCGGTTGCGGCTAAAATAGCAGTCTGGTTCGCACTTCTTCCAACATGTCCCGACGCATCATTCCCCTCGCCGACGTCAGCGGGATGCCGGACGTCTCCGGCGTCGCGCATGCCCCCGACGGCACGCTGGCCGACACGTTCGCCCGGCCGCTGCGCGACCTGCGCATTTCGGTGACGGATCGCTGCAACTTCCGTTGCGTGTACTGCATGCCGCGCGCGGTCTTCGACAAGGACTATCCGTTCCTGCCGCACAGCGCGCTGCTTACGCACGAGGAAATCGAGCGCGTCGCGCGGCTCTTCGTCGCGCACGGCGTCGAGAAGATCCGCATCACGGGCGGCGAGCCGCTGCTGCGCAAGAACCTCGAATTCCTGATCGAGCGGCTCGCGCGCCTGACGACGCACGCCGGCCGCCCGCTCGACCTGACGCTGACGACCAACGGCTCGCTGCTCGCGCGCAAGGCGCGCGCGCTGAAGGACGCCGGGCTCACGCGCGTCACGGTCAGCCTCGATGCGCTCGACGATACGCTGTTCAAGCGCATGAACGATGCGGAGTTCGCGAGCGCCGACGTGCTCGACGGCATCTTCGCCGCGCAGGCCGCGGGCCTCGCGCCGGTCAAGGTCAACATGGTCGTGAAGCGCGGCACCAACGACAGCGAGATCCTGCCGATGGCCGAGCGTTTTCGCGGCACCGGCGTGATCCTGCGCTTCATCGAATACATGGACGTCGGCACGTCGAACGGCTGGAACATGACCGAGGTGCTGCCGTCGGCGGACGTCGTCGCGCGCATCGCCGAACATTTCCCGCTCGTGCCGCTCGAGCCGCACACGGCGGCCGAAACCGCGCAGCGCTGGGGCTATGCGGACGGCAGCGGCGAGATCGGCGTGATCTCGAGCGTCACGCAGGCCTTCTGCGGCGACTGCACGCGCGCGCGGCTGTCGACCGAAGGCAAGCTGTACCTGTGCCTGTTCGCGTCGACGGGGCATGACCTGCGTGCACTGGTGCGCGGCGGCGCGAGCGATGCCGAGATCGCGACCGCGATCGCCCGCATCTGGCAGGCGCGTGGCGACCGCTATTCGCAACTGCGCGGCAGCGCACCGGCCGACGCCGCGCCCGATGGCGCCGGCAAGCGCGTCGAAATGTCGTATATCGGCGGCTGACGCCCCCTTTTCTCCTGCGCACGATGCCCGCTCCCGCCTCCCCGTCGATCGCCGGCCTGCTGCTCGCAGGCGGACGCGCGACCCGCATGGACGGCGTCGACAAGGGCCTGCAACTGCTCGACGGTACGCCGCTCGCGTTGCATGTACTGCGCCGGCTGTCGCCGCAGGTGGACGAAACGCTGATCAGCGCGAATCGCCATGCCGATCGCTATGCCGAACTCGGTGCGCCGTTCGACGCGCGCATCGTCGCCGACGAAACACCCGACTTCCCCGGGCCGCTCGCGGGCCTGCTTGCCGGCATGCGCGCGGCGCGGGCGCCGCTAGTCGCGTGCTCGCCGTGCGATACGCCCTATCTGCCCGCCGACCTCGTCGCGCGGCTGCATGCGGCGCTCGACGCGCAACAGGCCGATATCGCGATGGCGGTCACCGTCGACGCACAGCAGATGCGCTCGCCGCAGCCGACGTTCGCGCTGCTGCGCACGTCGCTCGCGGACGACCTGGCCGCCCGACTAGCGGCCGGCGACCGCAAGGTGCGTGCGTGGTACGCACGCCACACGACGGTCGAAGTCGAGTTTCGCGACGAGCGTGCGTTTTACAATGCCAACTCCTGGCAGGAACTCGCCGCGCTGGCCCGCCGCTGACGGCCCCGCGCCGTTCCCGCCCGGCGTCTGCCGCACGCGAAACCCGCGCCCCGGCACCCTCCTCGCGCCACCGGCCACGAACCCGATACGCCTTGCGGCGCAGTCCGACTGATGATCACGCAATCCTCGCCCGCCCCTCGAACCGCACCCGACCCCGATGCCCCGCTGTCGCTCGCCGGCGCGCAGGCACTCGCGTGCCGCTTCGCGGTGCCCGTCGACGCGTGCGATACGGTGGCGCTGCGCGACGCGCTCGATCGCGTGCTCGCGGCCGACGTGAGCGCGCCGTTCGACATTCCCGCGTACGACAACTCGGCGATGGACGGCTATGCGTTCGACGGCAGCACCGCGGCACGCGCGTCGGCGCAGGGCGAGGTCGCGATGACGGTCGTCGGCGCCGCGTTCGCCGGCCATCCGTTCGACGGCGCCGTGGCGGCCGGTGCATGCGTGCGCATCATGACGGGCGCGCCGATGCCGGCCGGATGCGACACGGTGATTCCACAGGAACGCGTGCGCGTCGACGGCGACACGATTCGCTTCGCCGCGCACGACGTCGCGCGCGGCGCGAACTGCCGCCGGGCCGGCGAGGATCTCGCGCGCGGCGTCTGTGCGCTCGCCGCGGGCCGCATTCTGCGGCCGTCCGATCTCGGCCTGCTCGCGTCGTTCGGCATCGCCGACGTCACGGTGCGCCGGCGCGTGCGCGTCGCCGTGTTCTCGACCGGCGACGAGTTGCGCGAGCCCGGCGAACCGCTCGGCCGCGGCGCGCTGTACGACAGCAATCGCGGGATGCTGATCGCGATGCTCGAAAGACTGCACGTGGACGCGATCGATCTCGGGATCGTCCGCGACGACCCGGCCGCGCTCGAAACCGCGTTGCGCGACGCCATCGCCGCGCAGGCCGATGCGGTAATCACGTCCGGCGGCGTGTCGGTCGGCGAAGCCGATTTCACGCGCGACGTGATGGCCCGGCTCGGCGACGTGACGTTCGCGAGCCTCGCGCTGCGACCGGGCCGCCCGCTCGCGTGCGGTACGCTCGCCCGCGCGGCCGACGGCGCCGGTCGCGCGCTGTTCTTCGGCTTGCCCGGCAATCCGGTCGCGTCCGCCGTGACGTTCCATGCGATCGTGCGCCCCGCGCTGCTGATGCTGGCCGGCGCGCGCACGCCGCCGCCGGCCATGTACACGGCGCTCAGCACGCAACCGTTGAAGAAACGCCCCGGCCGCACCGACTACCTGCGCGGCATCGCGACGCGCGCCGCCGACGGTCAATGGCACGTCGCACCGGCCGGATCGCAAAGCTCGGCGTCGCTGAGCGGTCTCGCGGCCGCCAACTGTTTCATCGTCCTGGGCCACGATTCCGCGGCAATCGACGCGGGCGCCCCGGTCGACATCCTGCCGCTCGACGGCCTGATCTGAATTCCAATCGGTATATCTCTACGGGGGCAATCCGCACATGAAAAAACAAATCTCGTCGATCGCCGCGGGGCAGACCGCCAAGGCGCTGATCCTCGTCTACCTGACGTTCAGCGTGCCGATCGTGCTGCTCGGCATTCTCGTTGCGTATATCCGTTACGGGATGGTCGAGTTGAGCACGATCCTGAGCGCACTGCTGCTGAACGCGATCCTCGGTTTCGTGCTGCTGTGGATCGCGTGCCATGCGTACAACTGGGTCGCATCGCGCTTCGGCGGCATCGAGATCGTGCTGTCCGATCCGCCGGAAGAAGCGTGAGCGGCACGCCGCTGATCCGCGCGGCCGACACGCGCGACGTCGGCGCGATCCTCGCGCTGATGCGCGAGCTGGCCGAGTTCGAAAAACTCACCGAGCTGTTCGTCGCGACCGAAGCCGATCTCGCGGACGCGCTGTTCGGCGAGCATCCTGCCGCCGAGGCACGCGTAGCCGAACAAGACGGCACGATCGTCGCGTACGCGCTGTTCTTCCACAACTATTCGACGTTCCTCGGCCGCCGCGGGCTCTATCTCGAGGATCTGTACGTGCAGCCGTCGCAGCGCGGCACGGGCCTGGGCACCGCGATGCTGCGCCATCTCGCGGCGCTCGCCGTCGAGCGCCGTTGCGCGCGCTTCGAATGGTCAGTGCTCGACTGGAATCAGCCGGCGATCGATTTCTACGAGAAGATGGGCGCGACCGTGCTGCCTGAGTGGCGCATCGTGCGCGTGACGGGCGACGCGCTGGACACGCTCGCCGCGCATTGAGCGCGAGCCGGCTGCACCGGTGACCGCTGCAAAAGAAAACGGGCGCCCGTTTCTTCTGTCCGACAGTTGCCGGCAACGCGCGTCACGCGTCGTCCGCGTCGGCGCCTTCGGCCTCTTCCGCGCCGAGCAACCCGGCCGCCGTATCGCCCGGCAACGCCTCGACCTGCTTCAGCTTGCGGTTCATCACACGTGTGCGCTGCTCGGCGGACTCGATCGAGCGCGTGACCGTTTCGAGCTGCGCCTTCGTGCGCGCGAGCACGTCGCCGAACTTGCCGAACTCCGTCTTGACCGCACCGAGCACCTGCCACACCTCGCTCGAGCGCTGCTCGATCGCGAGCGTGCGGAACCCCATCTGCAGGCTGTTCAGCAGTGCGGTAAGCGTGGTCGGCCCCGCGACCGTCACGCGATAGTCGCGCTGCAGCAGGTCGGTCAGCCCCGGACGGCGCAGGATCTCCGCATAGAGCCCCTCGGTCGGCAGAAACAGCAGCGCGAAATCGGTCGTGTACGGCGGCGCGACGTACTTCTCGGCGATCGTGCGCGCCTCCATCCGCACCCGCGCCTCGAGCGCACGCGCCGCCTCCTCGACAGCCACCGCATCGGCGCGCTCCTGCGCGTCGATCAGCCGCTCGTAGTCTTCGCGCGGGAATTTCGCGTCGATCGGCAGCCACACCGGCGACGCGTCGCGCGTGCCGGCGTCCCGCCCCGGCAGCCGGATCGCGAATTCGACGCGCTCGGTACGCTTCGGCACCGTCGCGACGTTCTTCGCGTACTGGTCGGGCGTCAGCATCTGTTCGAGCAGCGCCTCGAGCTGCACCTCGCCCCAGGTGCCGCGCGTCTTCACGTTGGTCAGCACCTTCTTCAGATCGCCGACGCCGGCCGCGAGCGTCTGCATCTCGCCGAGCCCGCGATGCACTTGTTCGAGCCGGTCCGACACGAGCTTGAACGATTCGCCGAGCCGCTGCTCGAGCGTCGCGTGCAGCTTCTCGTCGACGGTGCGGCGCATCTCCTCGAGCTTCGCCGCGTTGTTCGTCTCGATTTCCTTCAGCCGCTGTTCGAGCGTCGCACGCACCTCGCCGATCCGGCGGTCGTTCGCCTCGGTCAGTTGCGTGAGCTGCCGGTTCAGCGTGTCGCCGAACAGCCGCAGCGCGCCCGTCTGCTCCTCGCGCGCCTGTTGAGCCTGGCGCTGCACGCTCTCGCGCATCGCGTCGAACTGCTGCGCGTTGCCGGCGACGAGCTTGCCGAGCTGCTGCGCGAACCCCTCGATCTGGTTGTTCTGCACGGTCGCGACGCTCGTCAGTTGCGCGGCGAGCGTCTGCTGCAACTGGGCGAAGCTGCCGGCCAGCTCGGTACGCGAGCCGCGTGCGTTCTCGACGATCTCGCCGCGCAATTCGCGTTCGAGCCGCTCGACCGCGCGCGCCTGCGCATGCGCGGCGTCCTCGATCTGGTCGCCGAGCACGGCCGCGTCGTCGTGGCGGCCGCCGCCGCGCACGAGCGCGACGATCGCCACCGCGAGCGCGACGGCCAGCACGACGACCGCCGCAAGCAACAACGTCGTCGTCATGCGCGCGGCTTCCCGATCACGTCAGGGTTGATCGGATTCGGCGGCTGCCCCGCACGCGGCCCCTCGCCGAGCGCGGCGATCAGGTTGTCGGCGGCGAGATTGGCCATCGCGCGGCGAGTCTTTTCGGTCGCGCTCGCGATATGCGGCGTCAGCACGACGTTCGGCACCTCGAGCAGCGCCGGATGCACGGTCGGCTCGCCCTCGTACACGTCGAGGCCGGCCGCGGCGATCGTCCCGTCGCGCAGCGCGGCGGCCAGCGCCGCGTCGTCGACGATCCCGCCGCGCGCGATGTTGGTCAGCGTCGCCGTGGGTTTCATCTTCGCGAGCTCGGCCGCGCCGATCGTGTGATGGTTCTCCTTCGTGTACGGCAGCACGAGCACGACATGATCGGCGCGCGCGAGCAGCGCATCCTTCGACACGTATTCGGCATTCAGCTCGGCCTCGATCTCGGGCGCGACGCGCGACCGGTTGTGATAGATCACCTGCATCCCGAAACCGCGCGCGCGGCGCGCGAGCGCCTGGCCGATACGGCCCATCCCGATCACGCCGAGCGTCGAACCGTAGATGTCGCTGCCGAGGAAGCCGTCGTACGCCCACTTCCGCCAGTGACCGGCGCGCAGCCAGTGTTCGGATTCGGCGATCCGGCGCGCGGCGGCCATCATCAGCGCCCAGCCGAAATCGGCGGTCGACTCGTTCAGCACGTCGGGCGTGTTGGTGCCGAGCACGTTCGCCGCGTTGAATGCGGCCATGTCGAAGTTGTTGTAGCCGACCGCCATGTTCGCCACGACCCGCAGGCGCGGCGCCGCCGCGAGCGTGGCCGCGCCGACCGGGTCGCCGGCCGTCAGCGCGCCGTCCTTGTCGGCCAGACGCGCGGCGAGCGCGTCGGGCGCGAGCGCGTCGCCGTCGTTCCAGTCGACGTCGAAATACTGCTTGAGCCGTTCGATCACGTCCGGAAAGATCGGACGCGCGACCAGGATCTTCTGCATCGCCATCTCCGCATGCCGCGGACGGATCGCGGCGCGCGATGCGCCGCCGGTGCCGCCCGCTCGGGGTTGAAAAACGTCAGCTTACGCCGTGAAGAAAAGCCACGACGTCAGCAGGAATACCGGTATCAGCACGACGAGCGCCCAGCCGAGATACGCGAAGAAGCTCGGCATCTTCACGCCGCGCGATTCGGCGATCGCCTTCACCATGAAGTTCGGCGCGTTGCCGATATAGCTGTTCGCGCCCATGAACACCGCGCCGGCGGAAATCGCGGCGAGCGTCGACGCGCCGGTCGTCATCAGCGTCTGCGCGTCGCCGCCCGCGAGGTTGAAGAACACGAGGTAGGTCGGCGCGTTGTCGAGGAACGACGACAGGATGCCGGTCGCCCAGAAGTACATCGCGTCGACCGGCTTGCCGTCGGGGCCCGTGACGAGATGGACGATCTGCGCGAACGCGCCGTCCGCACCCGCGCGCAAGATCACGATCACCGGCGCGATCGTCACGAAGATGCCCGCGAACAGCTTCGCGACTTCCTCGATCGGCGCCCAGTTGAACGCGTTGCCGTCGCGCGCGGAACGCGGCGTCAGCGCGAGCGACGCGAGCGTCACGACCACGAGCGCGACGTCGCGCACGAGATTCTGCAGCGCGACGTGCGTGCCCCACACGTCGAACGAGATGCCCGGCTTCCACACGCCGCTCATCAGCACGAGCGCGATCACGGCCGCCAGCAGCACGAAGTTGATCTTGCCGTCGATCGACAGCCCCGCGCCGTCGGGCGTCGGATCGAGCGCGGCCGGCCGCTCCTCGCCGCCCTTCCGGTAGAAGTACGTATCGAGCGCGAAGAACAGCGTCAGCAGCACCACGCAGATGAACAGCATCGGCAGCGCGAGATGGGTGGTCGTCCAGAAGAAGCTCACGCCGTTCAGGAAGCCGAGGAACAGCGGCGGATCGCCGAGCGGCGACAGCGAGCCGCCCGCGTTCGCGACGAGGAAGATGAAGAAGATCACGACGTGCACGACATGCTTGCGGTTGTCGTTGGCGCGCAGCAGCGGCCGGATCAGCAGCATCGCGGCGCCCGTCGTGCCCATCACGCTCGCGAGCAGCGTGCCGAGCGCGAGGATCGCGGTATTCAGCTTCGGCGAACCGTGCAGGTTGCCGTTCACGCAGATGCCGCCCGCGACCGTATAGAGCGCGGTGAGCAGCACGATGAACGGAATGTATTCCTCGAGCAGCGCATGCACGAGCGTGCCGAACGCGGCGCCGGCGCCGAACGCGAGCGCGAACGGCGCGAGGAACACGATCGCCCAGCCGGCCGCGATCTTGCCGAAGTGGTGATGCCAGAACACCGGGGCGACGAGCGGGAACAGCGCGATGGACAGCAGGATCCCGGCGAACGGGATGCCCCAGAGCGCGGACAGCGTGGCACCGTCGAGCGTGGCGGCCGATGCGAGCGCGGGAGCGGCGCCAAGCGCGATTCCCGACGCCATGCCCGCCCAGGCGGCATGTCGTTTCATGCGGAACTTCCTTGTTCGAGTAACGGTGAATGCGGCAGGCGCGTCATGCGCCCCGTACGACGATCGCGTGCACGCGGTACGGGCCGTGTGCGCCCAGAATGATCGTTTGCTCGATGTCGCCCGTGCGCGACGGGCCCGACACGAAATTGACCGCGCGCGGCAGCTCGCCGCGCTCCGCGCGAATCAGCGCGAATGCGTCTTCATGACCGGCGACGATGCGCGACGCCGGCACGATCGCGATGTGGGTTTCCGGCAGCAGGCCGGCCGATGCGTAAGTGTCGGGACCGGACAGCAGCACGAGCGACCCCGTTTCGGCGGTCGCGCAGAAGCAGCCAGTCAGGCCGACGAGATCGCCGTCGCGCGGCTTGCGGCACTCGACCGACAGGCCGGCGCCGGCCCAGTCGAAATCGGCCAGCGTACGCCATGCGACGGCCCGCGTCGGCAGACCCTGAGCGGCAAGATAGCGGGCGGCGGCAGCAGGCACGTCGGCCAGCGTCGCGACTTCGTCGACCGTGGTCGACAGGCGCCCCGCTTCGTCGACGAAAGCGGCGACGAGATCGGTCGGTGTCGGCGGGCGCGGGCCCTGCGGATGCCGCGCGAGATAGTCGGCGACGCCGTCGCGCTCCGCTGCATCGGGTTCGGCCGCGCGCCCCTGCGCCGCGCGAATGCGCGCGAGGATCTGGCGACGGGCGGCGGAAGTGTCCATGAACGGTCCTCGTGACGTTGGCGTGCAATACGTCGGATTATACCGGCCACCCCTGCCGCGACACACCTTCGGCCGAACGGCCAACGCCTACTTCGACGCGTCTTCCTCGACCGGCTGCGCGATGCCGAACACCTGGCGCAGGTACGCGAGATAGGCCTTGTCGTCGCACATGCTCTTGCCCGGCGAATCCGACAGCTTCGCGACCGGCTGGCCGTTGCAGCGAACCATCTTGATCACGATCTGCAGCGGCACGTAGCCGAGATCGTTGGTGAGGTTGGTGCCGACGCCGAACGCGAGCTTGCAGCGGCCGCGGAACCGTTCGTACAGCTGCATGACCTTCGGGATGTCGAGCGCGTCCGAGAACACGAGCACCTTGGTGCGCGGATCGCAGCGGTTCGCCTCGTAGTGGCGCAGCATCCGCTCGCCCCAGTCGAACGGATCGCCCGAATCGTGGCGCGCACCGTCGAACAGCTTGCAGAAATACATGTCGAAGTCGTTCAGGAACGCGTCCATCCCGTAGACGTCCGACAGCGCGATCCCGAGGTCGCCGCGATATTCCTTCGCCCACATCTCGAAGCCGTAGATCTGCGAGTCGCGCAGCCGCGGGCCGAGCGCCTGGCACGCCTGCAGGTATTCGTGCGCCATCGTGCCGAGCGGCGTGATGTCGTGCTTCATCGCGTACAGCACGTTGCTCGTGCCCGCGAACTGCGGGCCGAGCCCGTCGCGCAGCGTGAGCGCGACTTCCTCGTGCCACACCTTCGAGAAGCGCCGGCGCGTGCCGTAGTCGGCGATCTTGCAGTCGGCGAACTCGGGCTTCGCGCCGAGCAGCTTGATCTTCTCGCGCAGCCGCTCGCGCCCTTCGCGATAGTCGGGCTCGCGCTGCGTGTTGCGGAAATAGACTTCGTTGACGATCGCGAGCACCGGGATCTCGAACAGGATCGTGTGCAGCCACGGCCCCTCGATCACGACGTCGATCTCGCCGTTGCCCTTCGGCGACGGCGTGATCGAGATGTATTTCTCGTTCAGGTGGAACAACGCGAGGAAGTCGACGAAGTCGCTCTTGATGAAGCGCATCCGCCGCAGGTAGTCGAGTTCGACGTCGGAAAAGCGCAGCGAGCACAGGCCGCGCACCTCGTCGCGAATCTCGTCGATGTACGGCACGAGATCGACGCCGGGCGTGCGGCAGCGGAACCGGTATTCGACGTTTGCAGCGGGAAAGTGATGCAGGACGACCTGCATCATCGTGAACTTGTAGAGATCCGTGTCCAGCAGCGAAGTGATGATCATGATGACGGCAGCGCCAATATCGTGACAGGGCACCGGCGCACCGCGCGCCGCCCGGTCTGTCGGCCATGTTACCCGAATGCGGGCCGGACCATCGTGAAACCGCCCCGCCGCCCTTGCCGCATCGTGCCGGCGCCCGACGTGCGGGTACCCGTCTCGCACATCCCATAAACTAATCACGAAACGATATAAGCCGGATAGCCGACCTCGTCATGCGGGTTTGGCGCTTCAGTTACAATGCCGCTTTTGGCGCAAACGCCACCCCATATACCGCCAAGCAGGAGCGTTTTAATGACTCACGTTGTGACCGAAGGCTGCATCAAGTGCAAATACACGGATTGCGTGGATGTGTGCCCGGTGGATTGCTTCCGTGAAGGTCCCAACTTTCTCGCCATCGATCCGGACGAGTGCATCGACTGCGCCGTGTGCGTCGCCGAATGCCCGACCAATGCGATCTATGCCGAAGAAGACGTTCCGGGCGACCAGCAGCAGTTCACCGAGCTGAACGCCGAGCTGGCGAAGAACTGGCCGTCGATCACGAAGACCAAGCCGGCGCCGGCCGACGCGGACGAGTGGAAGGACGTGCAGGACAAGCTGCACCTGCTCGAGCGCTGATCGCACGGCGGCGCCCGCAAAAAAATTTCATGCGTCGCGGCTTCGAAGTGTTGACAGGTTAGCGAACACTCCATACAATCTCGTTTCTCTGCTGTTGCTTGTTTGTTCCCCGATAGCTCAGTCGGTAGAGCGCCGGACTGTTAATCCGTAGGTCCCTGGTTCGAGCCCAGGTCGGGGAGCCAAAAACGCAAAAGCCCGTTGAAAGTGGACGGGTTTTTTGTTGGAAAACACAGCACGCAGATGTACCGATTTATTCCCCGATAGCTCAGTCGGTAGAGCGCCGGACTGTTAATCCGTAGGTCCCTGGTTCGAGCCCAGGTCGGGGAGCCAAATAGCGAAAGGCCCGTCATTCGACGGGCCTTTTGTTTTTCCGGCCACCTTGTCCGCCTTCCTGCGTTGCGTGCCCCGGTCATGCGCATGCTAGAGTCTCTGTCCCGCATCCGCATCCGGTTCCGTCGATGAAGCATCGCCTCCTCCGTTTCGCCCCCGCTGCCCTCCTGCTCTCCGCCGTCGTCGCCGCACCGCTCGCGCACGCGGAGGAAGTCGGCAGCGTCAACACCCATTTCCGCGTCACGGGTTCCGATCGCGTGGTCGTCGAGGCCTATGACGATCCGGTCGTGAACGGCGTGACCTGCTACGTGTCGCGCGCGCGCACCGGCGGGATCAAGGGCACGCTCGGCGTCGCCGAGGATCCGAGCGAAGCGTCGATCGCGTGCCGGCAGGTCGGCCCGATCAGCTTCAAGGAACCGCTCAAGCAGCAGGCCGACGTGTTCAGCGAACGCATGTCGTTCATCTTCAAGACGCTGCACGTCGTGCGCGTGGTCGACAAGAAACGCAACACGATCGTCTATCTGACCTACAGCGACCGCATCGTCAGCGGCAGCCCGAAGAACGCCGTCACCGCGGTGCCGATGCCGGCCGGCACGACGATTCCGGTCAAGTAAGCCCGCACCCGCCGGGGGCGCGAGCGATACACTGTCGGTTCGACCGCTCCCGCGCCCGATCATGTCCGCCACCCGCCTTCCCGATTCCGCACGCTACTGGCGCACGCCGCTCGTGCCGGACGCGGACCTACTCACGGCCACCTATCGCGATCACGCGTTCGCGCCCCACTGGCACGATGCGTACACGATCCCCGTGATTCTCGAAGGCGCGGAACGCTTCACCTATCGCGGCAACGGCTATGTCGCCGAAACGGGCACCGTGCCCGTGATCAATCCCGGCGAAGTGCATACGGGGTCGCGTGCCGCCGACGAGGGCTGGTGCTATCGCGTCAGTTACATGCCGGTGGAATTCATCCGCGAACTCGCGAGTGCAGTCGCGGGCCGCCCGCAGGATGCGCCATGGTTCGCCCCCGGCGTGATCCGCGACGCCGATCTGGCGGCCCGGCTCACGCTCGCGCATCGGATGCTGGAAGCCGGCAGCGAGCGCGCGCTGTCGTCGCATGCGGCCGACGGTCCGGCTACCGACGCGCCGCGCGTCTACGATCCGCTCGCCGCCGAAACCGCGATGCTCGACGCGCTGTCGACGCTGATCGTGCGCCATGCCGACGTGCGGCCGCAGCCGGCGCCACTCGCGGCCGACGAACCGCGCGTCGACGCGATGCGCGAGCGGCTCGCCGCCGATCTGACGTCCGCGGTGACGCTCGACGACGTTGCGCAGGCGGTCGGCCTGTCGCCGTTCCACGCCGCGCGTCTGTTCACGCGTACGACCGGCATGCCGCCGCATGCGTGGCGCAACCAGCTGCGGCTGCAGCGCGCGCTGGCGCCGCTGCGCGCGGGCGTGCCGGTCGCCGATGTCGCCGCGGCCAGCGGCTTCGTCGACCAGAGCCACTTCACGCGGCATTTCAAACGGATGTTCGGCGTGCCGCCCGGGCGCTGGCAGGCAAGCTGACGCGCGGCGTCCCGCCGTCGTCGGTCGGACCGCACCGCGCAGCGACCCGCCGCGCCGGCCGACACTCGGGCACCGGCCCCGCTCCCGCGAGCGCAAGAACATACAAGCCGGCCCGCCACCGGCCCGCTATCCTCCCGCTCATGGAGGAGCGCTACTTGAACGAGACACCCGCCTCACCCCCGCGCCGCCCGCTCAACGAATGGCTCGACGGCGCGCGCGACACGATTCCGATGATGATCGGCGCCGCGCCGTTCGGCGTGATTTTCGGCACGCTCGTCGGCAGCGGCCCGCTTGCCGCCTGGCACGGCGCGCTGATGTCGCTCGCCGTGTTCGCGGGCTCCGCGCAGTTCATCGCGCTCGGCCTGATCGCCGGCAGCGCGAGCTTCGTCGTGGTGCTCGCCACGACGCTGATCGTGAACCTGCGCCACCTGCTGTACAGCGCGACGCTCGCGCCCTATGTCGCACACTTGCCGCTGCGCTGGCGCGCGACGCTCGGCGCGTTGATGACCGACGAAGTGTTCGCGGTCGCCTACGGGCACTACCGGCACTATCCGCCCGGCACGATCGGCCCCCACTACTTTTTCGGCTCCGGGCTCGCGATGTACCTGAACTGGCAGGTCTGGACGCTCGCGGGCATCGGCTTCGGCACGGCGTTCCCGGGCCTGCAGTCGCTCGGCCTCGACTTCGCGATGGCGGCGACCTTCATCGCGATCGTCGTCCCGCAGCTCGGCACGCTGCGCTACTTCGCGGCGGCCGCGACGGCCGGCACGCTCGCGTACTTCTGGCAGGGCTGGCCGTACAAGCTCGGGCTGCTCGGCGCGGTCGCCGCCGGCGTCGCGATCGGCGTCGTGCTCACGCTGCGGCACGATCGCACGCGGGCCCGCTCTCGCCCGGAGGCCGCATCGTGAACTACGCGCTGTTGATCCTCGGGATGGCCGTCATCACGTACGCGATCCGCTCGACGCTGTTCCTGTTCGGCGAGCGGCTGACGTTCCCGCCGCTCGTGCGGACAGCGCTCGGCTTCGTGCCGGTCACCGTGCTGACCGCGATCATCGTGCCGATGACCGTCTCGCCGCACGGCGGCACGGCCGAGCTGACGTGGCGCAATCCGCAGCTCGTCGGCGCGCTCGCGGCCGTGCTCGTGTCGGCCGCGACCCGCCGGCCGCTCGTCACCATCGCGGCCGGGCTCGCGGTGTTCTTCCTGTGGCAAGGGGTCGTCATCCCGCACTGGCTGCCCGCCTGAGCGCACGCTCCATCGCGCGCGCTCAAGTTTCCGCGCGGCGCGCCGATATAGGAGAGGAAGACCCGCCACCAGCCCCGGCGCGCATCGGTCAGTCGGCGCTGCGCCCGCTCCGGTGCGCCGTGCCGGCGCCGGCTTGCGCGGGCCGCCATCGAGATGATTCATGGGCCAGATCACCCTTTCCCTCAAGGACGACACGCTCGAGTCCCTGCGCAAGGACTACGACGCGTTCGTGCGTGTGTCGCTGAAACTCGACCCGCAATTCGCGACGCCGTCGTTCGAGGATTTCCTGCGCGCCAAGCTGCTCGACAACATGGTGCCGCTGACCGAGCACGCCGTGCAGCGGATGCTGCAGGGCGGCCAGTACGCATGGGCCAAGCGCACGCTCGACAAGGAATTTCCGGACGTCGTCGCGATCCTGATGCGGCAGGCCGGCGAATTCGGCTTCGGCTTCGCGTCGCGCTCCGAATGGACGCCCGACGAGCTCGCGAAGGCATGCCGCGACTGGGCGAAGGCGATCGTCGCCGAAGCACAGGGCGACGCGTCGCTGATCGACCCGCTCGCGTCGCAGATCAAGGCGGCGGCGCAGGACATCCAGACGCTCGAGGAACTGATGCAGACGCCTGCGTGGCGGCTCGCGGAATCGCTGCGGCAGCGGATCTACGAGGCCAAGCTCGCGTGCGAGATGAGCGTCGGCAGCACCGCGCGCGACAAGCTCGGCGAACTGCGCGGGCTGCTGCGGCTCGGGCTCGCGCACGGCTCGTTCCAGAAGCAGGAAGCGCAGCAGATCATGGAATACCTGCGGCTGTTGAAGCCGGAGATCTTCGTCGAGGAACCGTACGACGTCTTCGCGCGCCTCGCCGCGTGGCTGCGCAGCGTATTCACGCCGGCTGCGCTGCGGCCGGGCCAGGGGCAAGGCCAGCGCCGGCCGTAAGCGCGTCCCGCTGAACGTATTACCCACGAAAACGGCCCGATTCGCGCGAAGCGAACCGGGCCGCCGGACGATCGCCCGTCGCGACGCGCCGTCCGAAGGCGAGCGTCGCGACGGCGCCGGACACCGCTTACTGCGTGGCGCCCTGCGCCGATGCACCACCCTGCGCGCCGACCGAGGCGCCGCCTTCGGTCGCGTCGTCGGCCTTCTTCTTGGCCGAGCCCGCATGGCTCTTGGCCGACTTCGCCGCATGCTTCGTGTGCTTCTTGGTCGAATGGACGGCCGACGACGTCGTATCCTTCGCGCCATCGGCTGCCGCGCCGACCGCATCGGTCGCGCCGCCCGTCGCATTGCCCGACGCGTTCGCGCCGGCACCACCCTGGACGCCTGCGCCAACACCTGCCGCCGGGGCCTGCGTCTGTACGCCGGCACCCGCCGCGCCTTGCGCCGTCGTGCCCGTCTGGGCGAATGCGGCCGAAGTGGCGAACGCCGTCAGCGCGGCACCGATCAGCATCGTACGAATCTTGGACATGGCAATTCTCCTCAAGAAGTTGTGCGCCCGGTCCGCAGCGATGCGGACCGTCGCGTTCCCGCCGCAACACGCAGCAGGTACGACAGAAGACCCGCGGCCCGCGCGGCCGGTTCGCGAATCTCTCAGACTGTTACCCACCGTTTCATTTGCTGACGAATCGCTCACAGTCCTTTACAACGTGCGGCGGCGGCCCGCGCTCGCGTGCCGGCCCGCGGTGCCGTATGATGCGGAGCGTTTCCTCCCGCGCACCGCGCACCTTCCTCGTCATGCCCAATCTGGATTTCACGCTGACCGGCGAATACGTCGAGCTGCACAACCTTCTCAAGATCACCGGCCTCGCGGACAGCGGCGGCACCGCGAAGCTGATCGTCGCGTCCGGCGCGGTGAAAGTCGACGGCGCGGTCGAGCTGCGCAAGACCTGCAAAATCCGCGCGGGTCAGGTCGTGCTGCTCGGCGACACGCGCATCGCGGTACGCGAGGCATAGCGCCCGTTCACGCTGATAACGGGCTTGCGCAGGCCCTGGCCGTTCCCCTGCCCGCGACATGGCCATCGGCGCACGCGTTCGACACGGTACGAATAAAGCCGTAAGCTAGCCGTCTCTCAAAATAACGACATACAGCGCGGGCCCGCACCCGCGCGAGCGCCCATTCCATGTCGCATTCCGGTCTCACGCGGACGGCCGCCGCGCCGCCGTCCCTGTCCAGTCACGCCGCCGATACCGCGCGCCTCGCCGCCCCGCTCGCGATCGCGCAACTGTCCCAGATGGCGATGAGCGTCACCGACACGGTGCTGCTCGGTTCGCTCGGCCCCGATTCGCTCGCGGCGGGCGGGCTCGGCGCGAACTTCTTCTTCGTGATCGTGACGATCCTGCAAGGCGTGCTGTCGTCGGTCAGCGTGAGCGTCGCGCACGCGCGCGGCGCGCAGGCCGAGGATCGCGTGCCGCACATCTACTGGACGGGCTTCGCGCTGTCCGTGCTGCTCGCGATTCCGGCGATCGTCGCGCTGTCGCTGGCCGAACCGATCCTGCTGATGTTCCACGAGCCGCCGCTGCTCGCGCATCACGTCGGCGAATACACGGGCATCCTGCGCTTCGCGGCGCTCGGCAGCCTGATCGGCGTCGGGCTGATGCGCGCGTTCCTGCCGGCGATCGGTGCCGCGCGGCGGCTGTTGTGGGTATCGATCGGCGGCGTCGGCGTCAACGGCGTGCTGAACTACGGGCTGATCCACGGCGCATTCGGACTGCCGCGCCTCGGCTTTCTCGGCTCGGCCGTCGCGACGACGATCACGATCTGGCTCACCGCGCTCGCGCTGATCTGGCTGCTGCACGGCCGGCAGCGCTTCCGCCATTTCGTGACCGCCGCGCGCCCGAAGCTGCCCGTGATGGGCGAACTGATCGGCATCGGCTGGCCAGTCGCGATCACGTACGGCGTCGAATCGACGCTGTTCCTCGCCACCGGCCTCACCGTCGGCGTGCTGGGCGCGACGTCGCTCGCCGCGCACCAGATCGCGCTGAACGTCGCGTCGGTGTCGTTCATGGTGCCGCTCGCGATCGGCCAGGCGGCCAACGTGCGCGTCGGCTACTGGATCGGCGCAGGCTCGCCCGTCGCCGCGCGGCACGCGGGCTTCGTCGCGCTCGCGCTCGGCGTCGGCTTCATGTCGCTGTCCGGCCTCGTGATGATCGTCGCGCCGCATACGATCGTCGGCCTGTACCTGCACCTCGACGACCCGGCCAACGCGGCCACGGTGTCGCTCGCCGCGTCGCTGCTCGGCATCGCCGCGGTGTTCCAGATCGTCGACGGGATGCAGACCGTCGGGTCCGGTGCGCTGCGCGGCCTGAAGGACACGCGCATCCCGATGCTCGCCGCGACCCTCGGCTACTGGGGCATCGGCTTCCCGACCGGCTACTGGTTCGCCTTCCACGCGGGCCTGGGCGCGCGCGGCCTGTGGTGGGGGCTCGCGGCGGGCCTCGCGAGCGTCGCCGTGCTGATGGCATGGCGCTTCCACCGCAAGACCGCGTCGCTGATCGCGGCGGCGCGCTAGCGCCGGTTTGCGCGCGTCACGCGCCGTGGGCACGACACGACGCGAAATCGCGGCCGGCGCTATGCTTGTCGGCTGAACCGCTCGAGACGCCGCGCCAGCGGCGCGACTGCCTCACGATACGTCTGATTACGCCTGACGCCGCGCGACGACGCGCGGCCTTTCCCCTTTCCAGGAGGAGTGCATCATGAATGAAGCAGTTCGGATGGAACGCGACACGTTCGGCGAGATCGCCGTGCCGGCCGACCGGCTCTGGGGCGCGCAGACCGAGCGCTCGCTGCAGAATTTCCGGATCTCGACGGAGAAGCAGTCGCCCGAGCTGATCCATGCGCTCGCGATCGTCAAGCGCGCCGCGGCGGCCGTCAACCAGTCGCTCGGCGTGCTCGCCGACGACAAGGCGCACGCGATCATCGAGGCCGCCGACGAGATCATCGCCGGCAAGCATCCGCGCGAATTCCCGCTCGCGGTGTGGCAGACGGGCTCCGGCACGCAGACCAACATGAACCTCAACGAGGTGATCGCGAACCGCGCGAGCGAACTGATGGGCGGCGAGCGCGGCGAAGCGCGCAAGGTTCATCCGAACGACGACGTGAATCGCGGCCAGTCGTCGAACGACGTGTTCCCGACCGCGATGCACATCGCGGCCGCGTACGCGATCGTCAATCACCTGCTGCCGGCGCTGCGCACGCTGCGCGCGACGCTCGACGCGAAGTCGAAGGCGTTCGCCGACATCGTGAAGATCGGCCGCACGCACCTGCAGGACGCGACGCCGCTCACGCTCGGCCAGGAGTTCTCCGGCTATGTCGCGCAGCTCGACCAGGGCATCCGCCACGTCGAATCGGCGCTGCCGCACCTGTACGAGCTCGCGCTCGGCGGCACCGCGGTCGGCACCGGGCTGAATGCGCATCCGGAATTCGCGGTGCGCGTGGCCGACGAGATCGGCCGGCTCGCGAAGCTGCCGTTCGTGACGGCGCCGAGCAAGTTCGAGGTGATGGCGGCCGCCGACGCACTGGTGTTCGCGCATGGCGCGCTGAAGACGGTCGCGGCGAGCCTGATGAAGATCGCGAACGACGTGCGCTGGCTCGCGAGCGGGCCGCGCTGCGGGCTCGGCGAGCTGTCGATCCCGGAAAACGAGCCGGGCAGCTCGATCATGCCGGGCAAGGTGAACCCGACGCAGTCGGAAGCCGTGACGATGCTGTGCTGCCAGGTGTTCGGCAACGACGTCGCGGTCAACGTCGGCGGCGCGAGCGGCAATTTCGAACTGAACGTGTTCCGGCCGATGATCGCGCACAACGTGCTGCAGTCGGTGCGGCTGCTCGCCGACGGCGCGCAGAGCTTCAACGATCACTGCGCGGTGGGCATCGAGCCGAACCGCTCGCGCATCGACCTGTTGCTGAACGAATCGCTGATGCTCGTGACGGCGCTCAATCCGCACATCGGCTACGACAAGTCCGCGCAGATCGCGAAGAAGGCGCACAAGGAAGGCACGACGCTGAAGGCGGCCGCGCTCGCGCTCGGCTACCTGACCGAGGCGGAATTCGATGCATGGGTACGCCCCGAGCAGATGATCGGGACGCGGTAACGGCAGGACGACGGGCGCGGCGCGTCGAGCGCGGCGCCCGCGGCACTCAGACGGTGCCCTTCGCGACCTCTTCCGGCTTCATCTCGACGATCTTGTCGAGCGCGGCCCGCACGTCGGCCGCATATTTCGCGAGCACCTTCTGCTCGTCGGTTTCGGGCACGAACGGCGGCACCGGCACCGGGTTGCCGTTCTCGTCGACCGCGACGAACACGACGAGGCAATCGGTCGTCTGGCGCAGCACGCCGCCCTTCGGATCGCCGGCGTGCACCGACACGTGGATGTGCATGCTGGTACGGCCCGTCGCGACGACGCGCGCCTTCAGCTCGACCAGATTGCCGACCAGGATCGGACGCTGGAAACGGATGTTGCCGACGCTGACCGTCACGCAATAGCGGCTCGACCAGACGGCCGCGCACGCATACGCGACCTCGTCGATCCACTTCATCAGCGCGCCGCCATGCACCTTGCCGCCGAAGTTCACGGACGAAGGCTCGGCAAGGAAGCGGAATACGGTTTCGGTGCGGTCGAGAGCGGCCGGCACGGGGGACGGTTGGGGCATTGTTGTGGCTCCAGGCGGCAGGGGCGCTGTAATCGGGCCATTATACGTTGCACTGCGGCAACGCGTCGCGGCAAGCCCCGCGTGGCGGGGCTGCGGCGGCCATGCCGGCTCGCGCGCCGACCGGCGCCGGTCAGCGGCGCACCGTGATGCCCTGGTCGATCGTCCCGTACATCTCGATACTGCCGCTGCGCTCGCCGGTCGCGCCCGCACCGCCCGACGCACAGGCCGCGCACACGAGCGCCGCCGCCAACACACAGAAAATCGTCTTCATCGTTGCATCGCGTCACATGCGGCGGCCCGCTGCCGCCGCGTCCGGCCATTCTACGCGTGGCCTGCCACGGGCCGCAGTCCGGTCCGCGCCAGCGCGCCACCGCTGCATCCGACATTTCATCCGAAAGCGAAACATCGAATGCGCGCGCGGACTACACTGCCCTTCAATCCGCTCGACGAGACACGACGATGACCGATCAAGACGACCACCATTTTCCGGGCCTGAGCCGCATCGGCGCACTGATCGCCGATCCCGGCCGCGCCGCGATGCTGTGGGTGCTGATGGACGGCAGCGCACGACCGGCCGGCGAACTGACGATGATCGCGGGGCTGTCGCCGTCCGCGGCCAGCGCGCACCTCGCGCGCCTGACCGAGGGCGGGCTGCTGGCCCTCGACGTGCGCGGCCGGCATCGCTACTACCGCATCGCGTCGGCCGACATCGCGGCCTCGCTCGAAGCGCTGGCGAACGTCGCCCGCGCGGCCGCGCCGCATCGCCCGGTTCCGCCGCCGTCGCGCACGGTCCCGGCCGAACTGCGCTATGCACGCACCTGCTACGACCACATGGCCGGCGAGCTCGCGGTGCGCATCTTCGACGGCCTCACCGCGCGCGGCTGGCTATTCGCCAACGGCGACGCGATCGACACCACCGAGCGCGGCACGCAGGCGCTCTCGCAATGGGGCATCGACGTCGCGCAGCAGCGCGCGCGCCGGCGCCGCTTCGCGTGCGGCTGTCTCGACTGGAGCGAGCGGCGTTCGCATCTCGGCGGCGCGCTCGGCGCGGCGCTGCTCGACAGCTTCTGCGCACACGGCTGGATCGAGCGCGCGGCCCGACCGCGCGTGCTGCGCGTCACGGTGCCCGGGCAGCAGGTTTTCGACGCGTGGCTTACGTCTGCTTGACGCCGGCATTGCAGCTGCACGACAACGGCGCGCGATGGACAGGTTTTGTTACACCGCGTGCCATTCGACTTACAAAACACCGTGCCTTGAAACAGGCCAAGCGGATATCGTGAACGGGACGGCACGAATCGACGCGCCGCGATCACAACGATGACGCTCACCATGGCCTCCCTGTTCGCGCTCAAGCGCACCGCCCGCTACACGCTGCTCGCATTCGCCGCACTGGCGGCGCCGCCGCCCGCCTTCGCGCAATCGGCCGATGCGCCGCCGGCTGCAGCCGCGGCACGGCAACCCGGCGGCGATCCGCCCGGCCGCGTCGCGCGGCTCAATTACCTGTCGGGCGCCGTGACGACCGAACCGGCCGGCACCGATACCTGGTCGTATGCGGCGGTGAACCGGCCGCTGACGACCGGCGACCAGCTGTGGAACGATGCCGGCGCGCGCTCGGAACTGCACATCGGCTCGACCGCGGTGCGGCTCGGCGAATCGACGAGCCTGTCGGTGCTGAACCTCGACGACACGACGACGCAGTTGAAAGTGGGCCTCGGCACCGTCTCGACGCACGTGCGCGGTCTGCCGGCCGGCGGATCGTACGAAATCGACACGCCGAACCTCGCGCTCGGCATCACGGGCCCCGGCGACTATCGCGTCGATGTCGCGCCGAACGGCGCGAGCACGACGGTGACGGTGCGCAGCGGCAGCGCGACCGTCTACGGCAGCAACGGGCAGTATCCGCTGTCGCCCGGGCAGCAGGTCGTATTCACCGGCACCGACCTGCAGGTCGCGCAGCAATCGGCCGCACCGGGCCCCGACGCGCTCGACCAGTGGGCCGCCAGCCGCGACGCGGCCGAAGCGCGCTCGGTGTCGGCCCGCTACGTGTCCCGCGACATGCCCGGCTACCAGGATCTCGACGCGAACGGCACGTGGCGCGAAACCCCGAATTACGGCACGGTATGGGTGCCGAACGACACGCCGGCCGACTGGGCGCCGTATCACGACGGCCACTGGATCTGGCAGGCGCCGTGGGGCTGGACCTGGGTCGACGACGCGCCGTGGGGCTTCGCGCCCTATCACTACGGCCGCTGGGCATACGTGGACGACAGCTGGGCCTGGGTGCCGGGGCCGATGGTCGTCAGCCAGCCGCCCGTCTATGCGCCGGCGCTCGTCGCATTCGTCGGCGGCGGGGGCGGCGGCGGTTCCGACTGGAGCGTCGCGCTCACGGTCGGCGGCGTCGCGGCGGCCGGCTGCGCGTGGTTCGCGCTCGGTCCGGGCGAACCGTGGCATCCGGGCTGGGGCGGCTGGAGCCCGCACTACTACGACCGCGTCAACCGCAACATCGTGGTGAACAACGTCAACGTGAACAAGACCGTGAACGTGACGAACATCACCAATATCACCAACATCAACAAGACGTACGTGAACTTCCGCGCGCCGCACGCGATCACGGCCGTGCCGGCCGCCGCGTTCGTGCACGGCCAGCCGGTCGCGCACTTCTCGCAACACGTCGATCCGCAGCAATGGCGCAACGCGCACGTCACGCCGGGCACGCCCGGCATCGCGCCGGTCCGCCAGAGCTTCACCGGCGGGCTACGCACTGCCAGCTACCGCCCGCCGGCGGCGATCGCGCAACACCCGTATGTCGCGACGCGCAATCCTGCCGTGCCGCCCGCGTATCGCGACCAGGCCGCCGCCCACCTTGCGCAGCAAGGCGGGCGCGTACCGGGTGCCGGCGCGCCGGTCGTGAAGACGAATGTGCCGGCCGACTATGCGGCGCGTCCGGTCCGCGTGCCGGGCAAGCCGGGCGGCGGCGCCTGGGCGATGCACAACGTGCAGCTCGTGAATCCGCACGGCCCCGTCGTGCAGCCGGGCCGCGCGCCGCGTGAAGGCCAGCCGGCCGCCGAGCAGGCGGGCCGGCCGAGCGTACCGACGCCGGGCATGCCGAACGTCGCCCGGCCGGCGAACGGCGAAAGCCCCAATACACCGCGTTTCGCCAATGGCGGCCCGCCGCAGGCGCCCGGCAACCCGATCCCGCATCAGGCGTTCGCGCCCGGCAACGGCGTTCCGCATCCGCCGGGCGCGAACAACGCTCCGTCGGGCATCGGCAATGCACGAGCAGCCGCCGCGCCGTCATCGCCCGCATGGATGCAGCCGTACACGCCGATGGAGCGTCAGCGCGCCGCGCCGCCCACCGCGCTGCACGCGGCAGGACAGAATGCGCTGCCACCCGTGCGCAGCGCGGCGGCGGCGCATCCGGACGGCGTGCCGACACCGCAGGGTGTGCAACCCGGCGGCCGGAACGAAACGCCGCGCACGCAGCAGCAACCGCAGCCGCAGCCGCAGCCGCATTCGGACCATGTCGCACAGATTCCGCAACCGCGTCCGCGCCCCGATCTCCCGACGCCGGCCCGCCAAGCGCAGCCGCAGCCCGAACGGGCCGCCCCCGCGCCGCAACCGCGCCAGGACTTCGCGCAACCGGCGCCCCATCGCGAAGTCGCGCCGCCGCGCGTGAACGAGTACCGCCCGCCGGCGCCCGCCGTGCATGACATGCCGCGCCCGCAGCCGCAGGCGCCGCGCATGGAGCCGCGACCTCAACCCCAGCCGGCGCCCCGGATGGAACCGCGCCCGGCGATGCCCGCGCCCCGGATGGAGCCACGGCCACAGCCGGCGCCGCACGTCGAGGCGCCGCGTCCGGGCAATCCGCCGCCGCAGGGCGGCCACGAGGAGCGGCATCGCCAGTAAGTGCAGCAAACATGAAACAAAAAGGCTCGACCGGTATCAGCCGGTCGAGCCTTTTTGCAGGGAACGAATCGATGCAACCGCGCGGCCGCGGCCGCGCGATCAGACCGCCATCGGCGCGGTCAGCGGCTCATGGTGCCGGTAGCCGACGAGCGAGAAATCGGACGGCTCGACCTGCTCCAGCCATTCGGGCGCATAGACGCCCGTCTTCGCGTACTCGGGCACGCGCTCGGCGATCTCCAGCCGCGGACTTTCGTACGGCTCGCGCGTAAGCTGCTGCTGCAGCATGTCGAGCTGGTTCTCGTAGATGTGCGCGTCGCCGATGAAATACGTGAACCAGCGCGGCGTATAGCCCGTCAGCCGGCCGACGAGCGACAGCAGTGCGGCCCCTTCCGTCAGGTTGAACGGCGTGCCGAGGCCGACGTCGTTGCTGCGGATGTACAGGCACAGCGAGATCTCGCGCTTCGTCGCGTTCGGCAGGAACTGGTACAGCAGATGGCACGCGGGCAGCGCGATCTGGTCGAGCACGGCCGGATTCCACGCGTGAAACAGGATGCGGCGATCGGACGGGTTCTCCATGATCGTGTCCAGGCACTGGCGCAGCTGGTCGATCGCCTTGTACAGCAGCACCTTCGGCGCACCGTCTTCGTCGAAACGCGTGACGATCCGGAAGCCGCGGCGCGTCGCGTCGGCGATCTGCGCGTCGGCGTTCGCGTCGAGCACCTTGTAGCCCGGCCACTGACGCCATTGCACGCCGTATACGTCGCCGAGATCGTCGACGCCCTGGCGATACGGGTTCGCGAGCCACTGCGCGTTCTCGTTCGCGTTCGCATCCCATACCTTGCAGCCGAGCGCGCGGAAATCGGCCGCGCTGCGCGACGCGCGCAGGAACCCGACCAGTTCGCCGATCGCGGACTTGAACGCGAGCTTCTTGGTCGTCACGGCCGGGAAGCCTCGCTGCAGGTCGAAGCGCAGCATCGCGCCCGGCATGCTGATGGTGCGGATGCCCGTGCGGTTCTCCTGCCAGGCGCCGGTATCGAGAATGGTACGAACGAGATCGAGATACTGTTTCATGCGGGTTCCTTCGGCCGCGAGGGGCGGCCGTACCCGCCAATTTTAGCAAGCGTGGCGCGGAAGCTCCGGCAACGACGCCGAAAACCCTGCCAGCGTGTCGCCGCGATCGCGCATGCCGTGCGCGCACATCAGCCGGTAGAGCGTGACGCGCGACACGCCGAGCTCACGCGCGGCATCGGCAAAACGGCCGCGATGGCGCAGCAGCGCCTGCTCGATCGCCTGCCGTTCGGCCGCCTCGCGCGCCTCCAGCAGCGACACCGGCGCGAGCGTCGCATAGTCGTTCAGCTCGAGATCGGCCGCGGTGATCATCCGGCCTTCGGACATCACGATCGCGCGCCGCACGCGGTTGATCAGCTCGCGCACGTTGCCCGGCCACGAATAGCCGTACAGCGACGCGACCGCGTCCGGGGAAAAGCCGCGCAGGCGGCGATGCGCGTCGCCCTTGAAGCGCTCGAGCATGTGGCGCGCCAGCACCTCGATGTCCTTGCCGCGCGCGCGCAGCGGCGGCTCCTCGATCTTCAGCACGCACAGCCGGTGAAACAGGTCCTCGCGAAAGCGCCCTTCGCGCAGCGCCGTTTCCATGTCCACGTGCGTCGCGCAGATCACGCGGACATCGACCGGCATCGACACGTGCGCGCCGAGCCGCTCGATCTTGCCTTCCTGCAGGAAGCGCAGCAGGCTCGCCTGGCTTTCGAGCGGCAGGTCGCCGATCTCGTCGAGAAACAGCGTGCCGCCGTTGGCGGCCTCGACGCGGCCGATCTTGCGCTGGTTCGCGCCGGTGAACGCGCCGCGTTCATAGCCGAACAGTTCCGCCTGCAGCAGCGTCGACGGGATCGCGCCGCAATTGATCGCGATGAACGGCGCCTGCGCGCGCGACGAACGCTCGTGAATCGCGACCGCCGTCAGTTCCTTGCCCGTGCCCGATTCGCCGGAGATGAACACCGGGGCGTCGGTCGCCGCGACGCGGCGAATCGTCCTGAAGAGCCCGAGCATCGCATCGCAGGTGCCGACCATCTCGCCTTCGCTGCGCCCGGCGCCGACGGGCGGCGCAACGGGATCGGTCAATGCGACCATGCCGTGCGCATGGCCGACGGTCTCGACGATCCGCCCGGTTTCGTACGGCATCGTCACGTAGTCGAAGCAATAGTCGCGGATGAGATGCCGCAGCGTCGCGTCCTGCAACTGGCCGCGCCGCGTCGCCGCGATCCAGCCGATGTGCTGGATGCTCAGGCAGGCTTCGAGTTCGCGCAGATCCGACGGCTTGAAGCCCGGCGAGAAATCGAGCAGGCCGGCGGTTGCCACGCCGTGCTGCACGACACGCCGCACGTCGCGCACGGTCTCGGCGAGATCGACGCGCCAGCCGCGCTCGTCGAAATGGCCGCGCAACGCGTCGTTCGGTTCGCGCGAATAGTAGATCACGTGCCGCTGATCGGCTCCCATATCCTCACCCCGTTCATCAACCGTCTAACGATTGCCGCACACGTCAGATCGTGTGCAAAAGGATCGAATCGAGTCAGCCAGAGGTGGCTCGATTCGCCATGCCGATGCGCGGCAACGACAAAGCCTCGCATGATGGCGCTTATCTCGCGTCCAATAATTTTTGACAAGACAGCTTGGTTATAGGCGCTGAATACGACAAACCCGTTTCAGCACCGATGGCGATGCGGCCAAATCGCTCAGGAGGTCGATGCAGATCAATCCTCTGCACATAGTGGATGCGCAGAAAGGGCTTCGTCACCAACACACGCGCCGATTTTCATCCTTCGAGCGTATCGGTTGAATCAGCAATATTCCCGAGCCCCCTCGTTTCAGGCCTGAAACATTTTCAGGCGTTTTCGGCCGTCATTCGCAATGCTCGGGCACGAATCGCAATGGCGGCAACGGTTCCGGTACGGTGGCATGTATTTCGCTGAATACGGAAACGACCGGAGACAGTCGCCATGAGAAAACTTTTTTTACTTTCCTTCGTGCCGATGACGCTCGTGCTGTCGGCCGCCGGCCCGCCTGCACCGGCCTGCGCGGACGAAGGCATGCAGCCGCAGCGCGCGATGCTGCTTGCCGACAACACGCCGGGCAGGCAACACGACGACGCGTTCGGTATCGTGACCGTGTCGGCGCCGCAACCGCTGCCGGCACGCCAGGCCTCCGTGACGCTGTGGGACGAGATTCCACCGCCGCCCCATTTGCCGATGCCGCTGCCGCTGCCGGCGCCGCAACCGGGCGATATCCGGCATGCGATGGACGGCAACGCGCGAGTCAATACGCACCCCTGATCATTCGACGCGTCGAATCGATCAGGATTGCGTATTGAATCGACGATCCGGTCGGAAGGAATGCCATCGGGCAGAGCCGGTATCGCCGATCTCGCGGCACAAAAAGTTTTTGTGCTCCGTCCCCCGGCGGGCACACTTTTTATTCGGACGGCCGCCGCGGCGCGGGGCATCACGCGTCGCGGCGCACGATGCAAGAAACGCGAATACCCGCGCCGGCAGGCGGAATCCGGCGCGCGCCGCCGTTCCGGTAAAATCGGCCCCATTCCGTCTTCCCTCTTCCCCGACCTTCATGACGACGTTGACCTTGATCGTCGCGCGTGCCCGCAACGGCATCATCGGCCGCGACAACCAGTTGCCCTGGAAACTTCCCGAGGATCTCGCGTTCTTCAAGCGCACGACGATGGGCGCGCCGATCGTGATGGGCCGCAAGACCCACGAATCGATCGGCCGGCCGCTGCCCGGCCGCCGCAACATCGTCGTCACGCGCGACGCCGCGCGCCGTTTCGAAGGCTGCGACACGGTCACGTCGCTCGCCGATGCACTGGCGCTCGCCGCGCACGACGGCGTGCCCGAGGCGTTCCTGATCGGCGGCGCGCAACTCTACGCGGAAGGTCTCACGCTCGCCGACAAGCTGATCGTCACCGAGATCGATGCAGATTTCGACGGCGACGCGTCGTTCCCGGCGCCCGACGCCGCGCACTGGCAGGAAGTCTCGCGCGACGCGCATCGGGCCGCCGCGCCGAACACGTTCGGCTATGCGTTCGTCGTCTACACGCGCAAGCGCGGCTGACGTCTTCTTCCGCGCGATGAAAAAAGCCCGACCGGCTCACATACGCCGGTCGGGCTTTTTCGTTTCCTGGCGGCCTGCGCCACGCGGGCTTACTGCCCCGCGATCGTCATCTGCTCGATCAGCACCGAGCCGGTTTCCTTCGTCCCGCGCACGATCGAGTCCGCCCCGATCGCGACGATATGGCGGAACATCTCCTGCAGCGTGCTGGCGACGGTGATTTCCTCGACCGGATACTGGATCACGCCGTTCTCCACCCAGAAACCCGCCGCGCCGCGCGAATAGTCGCCCGTCACGTAGTTCACGCCCTGCCCCATCAGCTCGGTCAGCAACAGGCCCGTGCCGAGCTTCTTCAGCATCGCGTCGAAGTCGTCGCCCGCCTGCGTGTTCGAGCTGCGCAGCGCGAGGTTGTGCGAGCCGCCCGCGTTGCCGGTGGTTTGCGTGCCGAGCTTGCGCGCCGAATAGGTCGACAGGAAATAGCCTTCGACGACGCCGTCCTTCACGACGCTGCGCGCACGCGTGCGCACGCCTTCCTCGTCGAACGGCGCGCTGCCCATCGCGCGCGGCACGTGCGGATCCTCGACGACCTGGACGTGCGGCGCGAACACCGGCTTGCCGAGGCTGTCGACGAGGAACGACGTCTTGCGATACAGCGCGCCACCGCTCACCGCCTGCACGAACGCGCCGAGCAGGCCGGCCGCGAGCGGCGCCTCGAACAGCACGGGCACCTTGCGCGTGTCGAGACGGCGCGCGCCCATCCGCGCGAGCGCGCGTTCGGCCGCGTAACGGCCCACCGCTTCGGGCGCGGCGAGATCGATCGCGCTGCGCTTCGACGAATACCAGTCGTCGCGCTGCATGTGGCGGCCGCTGCCCGCGATCGGCGCGCATGCGATGTAGTGGCGCGAGTACGGATAGCCGGCGAGGAAGCCGCGCGACGTCGCGAGCACGAACTGCGAGTGCTGCGCCGACACGCTCGCGCCTTCCGAATTGCGGATCTGCGGGCTGACCGCGAACGCGGCGTCTTCCGCGCGGCGGGCGAGCTCGACGGCCTCGTCGGCGCTCAGCGCCCACGGGTGGTACAGATCGAGGTCGCGCGGATTGGTTTCGAGCAGCTCGGCTTCGGCCAGGCCGGCCGCCTCGTCCTCGGCCGTGAAGCGCGCGATGTTGTAGGCCGCGGCGACGGTATCCTTGATCGCGGCCGGCGAGAAGTCCGACGTGCTCGCGTTGCCGCGCTTCTTGCCGATGAACACGGTGACGCCGACCATCTTGTCGCGGTTGTGCTCGATCGTTTCGACTTCGCCGCGGCGCACCGACACCGACAGGCCGTCGCCCTCGGAGATTTCGGTCGCGGCGTCGGTCGCGCCGAGCGCCTTCGCATGGCGAAGGATGTCCGATGCGATTTCCTTGAGCTGGTCCTGCGTGTGCGGGAAATAGCGCGCTTGTACGTCGAGATTGGCTGCCATCGTCTTGGTATCCGGTGGCGGGCGGGCGCCCGCATGGTCAAAATGTTGCGTATCCCGCGATCATAGCAAGGTCCGGGGCCGCGCACAGACAAGCTTGGGGTGTCCGCACCGCGATACAATGCGGCCCATGACACGCAAAACCCGAATCCAGCCGATCGAGCCTGTCGCCGAAGAAGACGACAACGGCTACGATCGCCCCAGCAAATCCCAGTTGAAGCGCGAAATGCACGAGTTGCAGGTGCTCGGCCAGGCGCTCGTCGACCTGCCGAAAGACGCACTGAAGCGCATGCCGATGCCCGAAAGTCTCGCGGACGCCGTGCGCGAGGCGCGCCGGATCACCGATCACGAAGGCAAGCGCCGCCAGCTCCAGTACGTCGGCCGCGTGATGCGCTCGCTGACCGACGACGAAACGGCCGCGCTGCGCACCGCGCTCGACGCGCAACGCGGCGTGAACAAGGCCGCGACGGCCCGCCTGCACTGGATCGAGCGCACGCGCGAGCAGCTGCTCGCGAGCGACGACGCGCTGACCGAATTCCTGCGCCAGCACCCGGACGCCGACATCCAGGAAGGCCGCACGCTGATCCGCAACGCACGCAAGGAAGCGCAGCAAGGCAAGCCGCCGCGCTATTTCCGCGAGCTGTTCCAGTGGATCAAGGCGGCCGGCGGCGCGTCCGACAGCGACGACGACGCGGCCGACGACGCCGGAGACGACCATGACGACCATGACGACGAAGCCTAACCACCCGGACGAGCTCGTGGTCGGCCTCGTGTCGATCAGCGACCGCGCGAGTACGGGGGTCTACGAAGACAAGGGTATTCCGGCGCTGCAGGAATGGCTCGCCGGCACGCTGGTTTCGCCGTGGCGCGCCGAAACGCGCCTGATCCAGGACGACGCGCCGACGATCTCGGCCACGCTGACCGAACTCGTCGACGTCGCCGGCTGCGACCTCGTGCTGACGACGGGCGGCACGGGCCCCGCGCGTCGCGACGTGACGCCGGAAGCCACGCTGGCCGTGGCGACGAAGGAAATGCCGGGATTCGGCGAACAGATGCGGCAGATCAGCCTGAATTTCGTGCCGACCGCGATCCTGTCGCGGCAGGTCGCGGTGATCCGCGAAACGGCCGACCATGCGGCGCTGATCATCAACCTGCCCGGCCAGCCGAAGTCGATCCGCGAAACGCTGGAAGGGCTGCGCGACGCCGACGGCAAGTCGACCGTGCCCGGCATCTTCGCCGCGGTGCCGTACTGCATCGACCTGATCGGCGGCCCGTATATCGAGACCGACGCCGCGGTGGTCGCGGCGTTCCGGCCGAAAAGCGCGCGGCGCTGAGCGTTTGCCGCGCGCCCCGCGCGTGCCGGCCCGCTCAGGCGGCCGGCACGGAATCGCCTGCCGGCGCCGACGCGGCCGGAATCAGGAAATGCTGGCGGTAGTACTTCAGCTCGTCGATCGACTCGTGGATGTCGGCGAGCGCGGTGTGCATCGCCCGCTTCTGGAAACCCTTGTAGATGGCCGGCTGCCAGCGGCGGCACAGCTCCTTGAGCGTGCTGACGTCGAGGTTGCGGTAGTGGAAGAACCGCTCGAATTCCGGCATCCAGCGCGCCATGAAGCGGCGGTCCTGGCAAATCGAGTTGCCGCACATCGGCGACTTGCCCGGCGACACGTACTGCGCGAGGAACGCCTGCAGTTGCGCGGCGGCTTCCGCCTCGGTCACTGTCGACGCGCGCACGCGGTCGATCAGCCCCGAGCGGCCGTGCGTCGACTTGTTCCAGTCGTCCATCTTCGCGAGCGTCTCGTCGCTCTGGTGAATCGCGAACACCGGGCCCTCGACGGCGATGTCGAGCGTGGAATTGGTCACGACGACCGCGATCTCGATGATGCGGTCGTTATCCGGGTCGAGGCCCGTCATCTCCATGTCGAGCCAGACGAGGTTCAACTCGTTGCGCACGAGCGCGGGCTGGCTGGCGGAAGCGGCGGTATCGATCATGATTCATCCTGGAAAATAGCGAACCGGGCGCGCCGACGCGGCGCCGCCCGGGCGGCCGGCATCGCATCAGCGGGGCCGGTCCGCAAGAACATATAATTCTCGCATAGAACCCTTTGGCGCCTTCGATGTCACCCTTTTCGTTCACCCTGCTGTTCGCGATCGCCGTACTCGCGATGGTCGTCACCAAGCTGTGGCTCGCGTCGCGGCAGATCCACTTCGTCGCCGCGCACCGCAACGGCGTGCCCGCGCAGTTCAGCGCCACCATCCCGCTGACCGCCCACCAGCGCGCGGCCGATTACACCGTCGAGCGCACCCGGCTGACGATGCTCGAGATCGTCGTCAGCGCGGCCGTGCTGGTCGGCCTCACGCTGCTTGGCGGCGTCGGCGCGCTCGACACGCTGCTGACCGGCTGGCTCGGCCGCGGCTACGGGCAGCAGGTCGCGCTGGTCGCCGCGGTGCTCGCGATCACGGGCGTGATCGACGTGCCGTTCGAGTATTACCGCCAGTTCGGGATCGAACAGCGCTTCGGCTTCAACCGGATGACGAAGCGGCTGTTCTTCACCGACATGCTGAAAAACACGTTGCTCGGCGCCGTGCTCGGCCTGCCGCTGCTGTTCGTCGTGCTGTGGCTGATGAACCAGGCCGGCAACCTGTGGTGGCTGTGGACCTGGGTCGTCTGGGTCGCGTTCCAGATGCTCGTGCTGCTGATCTACCCGACCTTCATCGCGCCGCTGTTCAACAAGTTCGAGCCGCTGAAGGACGAGGCGCTGCGCGCGCGCATCGAGTCGCTGATGAAGCGCTGCGGCTTCGCGGCCAAGGGGCTGTTCGTGATGGACGGCAGCCGCCGCTCCGCGCACGGCAACGCGTACTTCACGGGCTTCGGCGCATCGAAGCGGATCGTGTTCTTCGACACGCTGCTCGCACGCCTGTCCGGCCAGGAGATCGAAGCCGTGCTCGCGCACGAGCTCGGCCACTTCAAGCGCCGCCACGTGATGAAGCGGATGCTCGTGTCGTTCGTGCTGAGCCTCGTGCTGCTCGCGCTGCTCGGCTGGCTCGCGCAACGCACGTGGTTCTACACGGGGCTCGGCGTCACGCCGTCGCTCGACACCAGCAACGCGGGTGCCGCGCTGATCCTGTTCTTCCTCGCGATTCCGGTGTTCCTGTTCTTCGCGACGCCGTTCAGCAGCCTCACGTCGCGCAAGCACGAATTCGAGGCCGACGCGTTCGCGGCCAGCCAGACCGACGCGCAGGATCTCGTCAGCGCGCTCGTGAAGCTCTATGAGGACAACGCGTCGACGCTGACGCCCGACCCCGTCTACACGGCCTTCTACTACTCGCATCCGCCCGCGTCGCAGCGGATCGACCGCCTGCTGCAGCACGCATGAGCCGGCCGACCTCCCGCCAGCCGGCCCCGCGCGCATCGGGCGCGCAACGGGCCGAAGGCCGCGTGATCGCGGCGCACGGCCGCCACTACATCGTCGCCCCCGACGACGGCGGCCCGATGCTGCAATGCTTCCCGCGCGGCAAGAAGAGCGACATCGCGGTCGGCGACCGCGTCGCGTACGAACTCGCGTCGGCCGACCAGGGCGTGATCGTGGAGATCGGCGAACGGCGCAACCTGCTGTACCGCTCCGACCAGTTCAAGTCGAAGCTGTTCGCGGCAAACCTCGACCAGTTGCTGATCGTGCTCGCGACCGAGCCCTATTTCAGCGAGGATCTGCTCGGCCGCGCGCTGATCGCGGCCGAGGCGAACGAGCTGAAGCCGCTCGTCGTGCTGAACAAGATCGACGTCCAAGCCGCGCTGCCGGTGGCGCGCGAGCGTCTCGCGCCGTACCGCGCGCTCGGCTACGACGTGCTCGAGCTGTCGGTGAAAGGCGCGCCGGACGACGCGCGCGCGCAGCTGATGCCGCACCTCCCCGGGCATTCGACGATCCTGCTCGGCCAGTCCGGGATGGGCAAGTCGACGCTCGTGAACCTGCTCGTGCCCGACGCCGAAGCCGCGACCCGCGAGATTTCGGCCGCGCTCAACAGCGGCCGTCACACGACCACGTTCACGCGCCTGTACCCGCTGGAAGGCGGCGGTGCGCTGATCGATTCGCCGGGCTTCCAGGAATTCGGCCTCTACCACCTGACCGAAGGCCGCCTCGAGCGCGCGTTTCCGGAATTCCGTCCGCTGCTCGCGGACTGCCGTTTCTATAATTGTCATCATCTGCACGAGCCCGGCTGCGCGATCCTCGAAGCCGTCGCCGACGGCCGCATCGCGCCGTCCCGGCACGCGCTGTACGCGCAGCTCGTGCACGAGGCGAGCCAGATCGTCCGCTGACCGCGAGACGTGTGCGACGGCCGGCCGGCGCCAGCCGGGCCGGCCTTCATCGACAGGAGCCGCGATGCGTTTCAAGGCACCCGACCTCGCGACCGCACAGCATTGGGCCAACGTGCTCCAGGTGGCCGGCATCGGTTGCGAGCTGCACAACTGCTATGCGACCGGCGCGCTCGGCGGCCTGCCCGCCGATGCGTGCACGCCCGAACTGTGGCTCGACGACGAACGCGACGACGCGCTCGCTCGTCGGCTGCTCGATGCCGCGTCGCACGGCCCGTCGGCCGGCGCCGCACCCTGGCGCTGCCGGCAGTGCGGCGAAGCGCTGGAAGCGCAATTCACCGCGTGCTGGCAATGCGGCGCCGTGCGCGACCCGCTCGACGACTGAACGCACTGCCCCGACGCACAGCGAAAAGGCCGGCATCGAGCCGGCCTTCTCATTTTGGCGAGCGCTGGGCTAGCACATCACTCACGATACCCACACGGCCAGCGTCAGCATCAACAGCAGGATCATCCACAGGATCACCGCGCGCCACACGAGGCCAACCGCCGACTGCAGCGTGCGCGGCGTGCAATCGTCACCGACCGTCAACGGACCGCTGTCGCCGACCGCCAGCGCATCGAGGCTCGACGGTTCCGCGAGCGGCCCCGCGAGACGCGCGCCGAGCGCGCCGCTGCCCGCGGCCAGCAATACGCCGTCGTTCGGGTCGGGCCACTGGCGCGTATGGTTGCGCCACGCATAGATCGCATCCTCGAAGTTACCGACGATCGCGAAGCCGAGCGCCGTCAGGCGCGACGGAATCCAGTCGATCACGAAGAATGCGCGCTGCGCGAACGTCGAGAACGCGGCCGTGCGGTCGTCGCCCGGCGTCGACCAACTGCGCGCGAGGTATTCGGAAATCCGGTACAGCACGGCGCCGGCCGGGCCGATCGGCAGCACGTACCAGAAGAACACGCCGAACACGTGCCGATGCGACGCGACGACCGCGTGAATCAGCGTATGGCGGACGATTTCGCCGACCGGCATGTCGACCGTGTCGAGGCCCGTCCACTCGTGCAGGATTTCGCGCGCACGCGGCACGTCGTCGTTGTTGAGCGCGAGATGGATATCGGTGAAGTAGTGGCTGAACTGGCGGAAGCCGAGCGTGAAATACACGACGGCGACGTTCCACAGGAACGCGAGCACGAAGCTCACCTTGTACAGCAGGAAATAGATCAGCGCGACGATCAGCACCCACGGCAGCACGACCGCGAGCCAGGCGAGGAGCCCATGCTTCTGCTTGCCGGCGTCGAGGCCATGCGCGACGTTTTCCGCATGAAACTGGAACAGTGCGAACACCGGATTGCTCGGCGACAACGCGCGGACCTGTTCGATGATGAGAGCGAGGAGAACCGAAAAGAAAGTCATGCGTGGCGCCGTCTTCGGAGTTATGTCATTTTTTGCATAACGATAGCACAGCGTCAGCCGCGCATGGCTGCCGGCGCGGTCGCCGGGCAGCCGCTCGCGCGCGCCGGCCGGCGCGCCCGCCTAACCGGCCGCCAAGAAGCGATACAGATTGCGAAACATGGCGGCAGTTGCGCCCCAGATGAAGTAATGCCCGTCCGGTTCGTCGTTCGGGTAAGGCATGGCAAAAAAACGACGCTCGCCGCCTTCCCACCGGAACACGCGGATCTGATGGTTCGCGGGATTCATCACGAACGCGAGCGGCACTTCGAAAATCTCGGCGACTTCGAACGTGTCGGCCTGCACGGTGAACGGCGGATGCACGAGGCCGACGACCGGCGTCACGCAGAAGCCCGTGCCGGTCAGGTAGTCGGGCAGTGCACCGAGAATCTCGACGTGTTCGGCGGCCAGCCCGATCTCCTCCTTCGCCTCGCGCAACGCGGTGGCGGTCGCGTCGCGGTCGAACGGCTCGCGACGGCCGCCGGGAAAACTGATTTGCCCGGCGTGATCGTTCAGGTGATCGGCGCGCTGCGTCAGCAGCACCGTGAGGCCCGACTCGCGGACGACGAGCGGCACGAGGACGGCCGCGCTACGCGGATCGACGCCTTCCTGCAGCCTCGCCTCGCCGGGCTCGACGCTCCATTCGAGCGTACGCGCGAAACGTTCGCGCAGGCCGGACGGCGTCAGCAACCGGGAATCGATGACAGGCAGGCCGGCACCGGTGCCTTCGACCGGCAGGACTTCGGGATCGATGATGGGGCGGCGATTCAATGGAGCTCTCGGGTTCGTGTCGTATCGAGCATATTGTCGCGCCAGAATGAAAAAAGCACCCGGTTGGGTGCTTTTTCCTTACAGCTCTTACTCTTGGGAAGCTGCTGCGGCGCGATCCTTCGACACCAGCTTTTCCTTGATACGAGCCGACTTGCCCGAACGCTCGCGCAGGTAGTACAGCTTCGCACGACGCACATCACCGCGACGCTTCACGACGATGCTTGCCAGCAGCGGCGAGTACGTCTGGAACGTACGCTCGACGCCTTCGCCCGACGAGATCTTGCGGACGATGAAGTTCGAGTTCAGACCACGATTGCGAATCGCGATCACGACGCCTTCGTAAGCCTGAACGCGCTTGCGGTTACCTTCAACCACGTTCACGTTCACGATCACCGTGTCGCCCGGGGCGAAATCGGGGATGGTCTTGCCGGCGAGCGCGCGCTCGATCTCTTCCTGCTCAAGTTTTGCGATCAGATTCATTACTGACTCCTTATGCCATCGTGTCGGCGTTCACACCCGCCTGCTTCCAGGCCTGGCCCCGATAGAGGATGGATTCACATCAGGCGCCGCACACGCATGTACGGCACCGCCAATTCCCGCTCGCGCAGCCGCCTCAGGAGGCGTCCTTCGCTTCGCGTGCGAGGTTCGCGAGCCACGCCTCGTCGGCCCGGCTCAACAACTTCTCGCGGCGCGCCCGGACGATCAGGTCCGGCCGCTTCCGCAACGTATTCCTCAATGCTTCCTGGCGCCGCCACTTCTCGATCTCGGCATGATGCCCGCCGAGCAGCACGTCCGGCACGCGCACGCCGTCGTATTCCTCGGGGCGCGTGTAGTGCGGACAATCGAGCAGGCCATCGGCGAAGCTGTCCTGCACGGCCGACAGCGAATCGTTCAGCACGCCGGGCAGCAACCGCACGACTGCATCCATCATCGCCATCGCCGGCAATTCGCCGCCCGACAGCACGAAATCGCCGAGGCTGATTTCCTCGTCGACGCAACGGTCGAGCAGGCGCTGGTCGATCGCTTCGTAGCGACCGCACAGCACGACGACGCCGGGTTCCTGCGCCATCCGCACCGCACGATCATGCGTGAGCGGCGCGCCTTGCGGCGACATCATCACGACGCGCGTGCTCGCGATGCCCTGCTCCGCCTGTGCCGCTTTCGCGGCGTCGATCGCGGCTTCGAGCGGCCTGGCCAGCATCACCATGCCCGGACCGCCGCCGTACGGACGATCGTCGACCGTGCGGTAGTTGTCCGTCGTGAAATCACGCGGATTCCAGGTGCGCAACCCGAAGCGCCCCTGCTTCACGGCCCGGCTGGTGATTCCCCAGTCGGTCAGTGCACGGAACATCTCGGGAAAGAGCGTGACGACGTCGAACTGCACCGCGCTCTCGGTAACCTGGTTCATTTCAGTAATCGGCTTCCCAGTCGACGACGATGCGACGCGCCGCCTGATCCACCGTTTTGACGTAGACGCCGACGAACGGAATCAACCGCTCGTCGGTGGTCGGCTGACCGTCTTTGCCGGTTGCCGGATACTCGACACGCATGATCGAATGCACGCCGTTGTCGATCATCCCGCTCACCTTCCCGAGCGCCACCGATTGCTCGTTGACGACCTCGAGACCGATCAGGTCGACCCAATAGAATTCGTCCGCGGCCAGTGCCGGGAAATCTTCCCGGCGCACGAACACGCGAAAGCCGCGCATGGACAGCGCGGCATCGCGGTCGCTGACGCCCGCGGGTTGCGCAACGACGGTGTCGCTGTGCGTCTTCGACTGCATGATGCGGACGGAAAGCCGCTCCGCACCGCGTTCCAGCCACCAGCGACGCGCGTTGAGCAGCGCGTCGCCACCGCGACCGGCATCGGCATGCGTCGCCACCTTGACCCAGCCCTTCAGGCCGTAGGCGTCGACCACCGCCCCGACCTCGACGGCATCGTCGGGCCAGGCTTGCGTCGCGTCGGGACTGCCTTGTTCGACAGCCTGACCGGCGTTCGCGACTGCGTCGCGCTCGACCGGCTTGCGGACGAATGCGCCGAATGACGCACGCCCGCGCCTTGCATTACCGGAATCGTGACCCGCCATCAATGCACCTCACAGCCGGCACGACCGGCACACCGTGCCATTAGGCAGCCGGTTGCGCCTTTTGCGCTTCCTTCACCAGACGCTGGACGGTCGGCGACAGTTGCGCGCCAACGCCTTGCCAGTACGTCAGGCGATCCTGAGCGATACGCAGCGATTCGCCCTTCGTGGCGACCGGGTTGTAGAAGCCGACGCGTTCGATGAAGCGGCCGTCACGACGGTTGCGCGAATCGGTAGCAACGATGTTGTAGAACGGGCGCTTCTTCGAGCCGCCACGAGCCAGACGGATGATAACCATATGATGTCCTTCGGGAAAACCGGGTTCGAAACTACTGAAACACGCGATTATAGCCGGAAACCAGAGGTACAACAAACACTTACGCGTAAAAATCCGCGGACGGCCCGTCCGCCGGGCATACAATCGTCGTGTCCTGGATGCTCCCGACCGTCATGCCGCCTCTTCGCGCCGCCTCGATGCGCCGCGTGCAGCGCCTGTTCGCGGCGCTGCTTGCCGGCCTTGCCTGCCTCGCGTTCACCCCGGCGTTTGCCGCGACGCTGCCGGTGAGCGAACTCGTCGTGCCGCCCGGTTTCCATGTGGACGTGCTGACCGACGCCGTCCCGGCCGCACGGGAAATGGCGTGGTCGCCGCGCGGCATCCTGTATGTCGGCACGCGGGACGGCCGCGTCCATGCGCTGGTGATGCACGAGGGCCGGATCAGCGCACGCTACGTGATCGCGTCCGGGCTCGACATGCCCGTCGGGGTGGCCTACCTCGACGGCGCCCTTTATATATCCGCCGTGTCGCGCATCCTGCGCGTCGATCATATCGACGACCGGCTCGCGAAACCGCCCGCGCCCGTCGTCGTGACCGACGCACTGCCGACCGATCACCATCACGGCTGGAAATTCATCGCGTTCGGCCCCGACGGCAAGCTGTACGTGCCGATCGGCGCACCGTGCAACGTCTGCCTCGCCGATCGCAGCCGTTACGCGATCATCGCGCGGATGAATGCCGACGGCAGCGGGCGTGAAGTGGTCGCGCGCGGCATACGCAACACGGTCGGCTTTGCATGGCACCCGGATTCGGGCGAGCTCTGGTTCACCGACAACGGGCGCGACCTGATGGGCGACGACGTACCGGACGACAAGCTGAACCGCGCGCCGCGCGCCGGCCTCGACTTCGGTTTTCCATACTGCCACGGCGGCGATACGCCCGACCCCGAATTCGGCAGCGCCGACGCGTGCCGACGTTATGTGCCGCCGGTCCTGAAACTCGGCGCTCACGTCGCGGCGCTCGGGATGCGCTTCTACACCGGGCCGATGTTTCCGGCGTCGTATCGCAATAACGTCTTCATTGCCGAACACGGCTCGTGGAACCGCCGCACGAAGGTCGGCTACCGCGTGATGCGCGTGGTCGTCTCGGCGGACGGCAGCCACGCTCATCAAACGCCGTTCGTCACGGGCTGGCTGCGGCCCGACGGCACGGCATGGGGACGCCCGGCCGATGTATTGCCGCTGCCTGACGGTTCGCTGCTCGTCAGCGACGATTACGCGGGCGCGATCTACCGCGTGACGTATGCGGCACCCTGACGCACGCGAGGGGTGACCGGTCACGACCGGGCATCGTAGAATGCGTGCCGGGCCGCGCGCCCGCGCCGGCCTGCCGGCCGCCCATGCCAACGACACTACGCCGCTATCCATGTCCAGCAGCACCGCATCGCCCCGCCGCTTCCGCTCCAAGACGCTCACCGCCGCCCTCGCGTTCCTGCTCGGGTCGATCGGCGCGCATCGTTTCTATCTGTACGGCTTTCGCGACGTATACGGCTGGGCCCACCTGCTCGCGACGATCGTCGGCATCCCGGGCTTCCTGCTGCTTGCCGCAACCCAGCGCAGCGCCGGCCTCGGCTGGTGGCTCGCGGTGCCCGGTGCAATCTCGCTGCTGGCGGCGTTCCTCGCCGCACTCGTCTACGGGCTGCGCCCCGATGAAAAATGGGATGCGCAATTCAACGCCGACACCGGCAAGCAGAGCCAGTCGGGCTGGACCGTGATCTTCGTCGTGATCTTCTCGCTGTTGATCGGCGCGTTCCTGTTGATGACCGCACTCGCGCTGTCGTTCCAGACGTACTTCGAATCGCAGGTCGAAGCGGCCAAGCAGATTTCGCAGTAAGCACGACCGATACGGTCGATACGGCCCACCGGCGGCGGGCCGCTCGCCGGTCAGAACAGGTTCAACTGCATGTCGTCGCGCGATTTCGCGCCAGCTGCACGAACCGCGACGCGCGGCGCCGGCGCCCCGGCGGCAGGCGCACCGCGGAACCGCGACAGATCGAGGATGCCGTTCGTGCGTTCGTTCAACCCGAGCCGCTTGACGGCCTGACGGAAGCGCTGCCGCAGCAGGTCGGCCCAGATCCCCTCGCCTTTCATCCGTTTCGAGAAATCCGAGTCGTAATCCTTGCCGCCGCGCATGTCGCGCACGCGATTCATCACGCGCTCCGCGCGATCGGGAAAATGCGCGGCAAGCCACTGCTTGAACAGCGGCGCGACCTCCCACGGCAACCTCAGGACGATGTAGCTCGCATGCGTCGCACCGGCTTCCGCGCAGGCCTCCAGCACGTGCTCCATGTCGGGCTCGGTCACGAACGGAATCACCGGTGCAATGCTCACGCCGACCGGCACGCCCGCCTCGCGCAGCGCACGGATCGTGCGCAACCGCCGCGCGGGCGTGGCCGCGCGCGGCTCGAGCGTGCGCGCCAGTTCGGCATCGAGCGTCGTGATCGTGACCGCCGCCATCACCTGCCCGCGTTCGGCCATCGGCGCGAGCAGGTCGAGATCGCGCTCGATCAGCGACGACTTCGTGATCGCCGCGAACGGCAGCCCGCGGTCGTGCATCACCTGGATCACGCTGCGCGTGATGCGCAGGTCGCGCTCGACCGGCTGGTACGCATCGGTGTTGACGCCGAGCGCGATCGGCTCCGGCACGTAGCGCTTGCGCGAAATCTCTCGCTCGAGCAGTTCGGCTGCGTTGACCTTCGCGTAGATGCGGCTTTCGAAATCGAGCCCCGGCGACAGCCCGAGGTAGCTGTGCGTCGGCCGCGCGAAGCAATAGATACAGCCGTGCTCGCAGCCGCGATACGGATTGAGCGACACGCTGAACGGAATATCGGGCGACTGGTTGCGCGTCAGGATGCTCTTCGCCCGCTCCTCGAAGACCTGCGTGCGCAGCGGCGCGGGGAAATCGGCATCGTCGGACGCGTGCGTCCAGCCGTCGTCCACCGCTTCGCGCTGCGCGATTTCATACCGCCCCTGCAGGTTGTCGACCGCGCCGCGCCCCTTGCGGGGCACGGGCGGCGCTACCGGAAATTCGTTGTCGGACCGATCGTCCATGTGCCCACCCATTCGCCTGCGCCCAATACTGTACATTTATACAGTATTGGGCGCAGCATGCCAAGGGTGGGATAAAGGGCCCGACGACGGGCCGCCAACGCGTCACTCGCCAACGGCGATCGTCAGCGTTTCCTTGATTTCCTCCATCACGACATAGCTCTTCGACTGCACGGCGCCGGGCAACTGCAGCAGGATGTCGCCGAGCAGTTTCCGGTAGTCGGCCATCTCGCCGATCCGCGCCTTGATCAGGTAGTCGAAATCGCCGGAGACGAGGTGGCATTCGAGCACCTCGTCGATCTTCATTACTTCGCGGCGGAATTGCTCGAACATGTTGCCGCCCTTGTGGCCGAGCGTGATCTCGACGAACACCAGCAGCGCGGCATCCAGCTGATGCGGGTCGACCCGCGCGTGATAGCCGGTGATCACGCCGTCGCGCTCCATGCGCCGCACGCGCTCGATGCACGGCGTGACGGTCAGTCCGACCTGTTCCGCGAGGTCTTTCATCGCCATCCGGCCGTCGTCCTGGAGCAGTTTCAGGATGCGCCGGTCGAGCTTGTCGAGCGTACGTACGGGCTGACGTTGCGTTCTCATTTGTTTATGCTGAAAACCAGAAAAATACAATAACAAAAACTGCACATTCGACAATACCATAGCGCAAAAAACTAGATCAGCTAGAGGTTACACGGAGCCGCAGGTGCGCCCGGCCTCGACCTGGTTCCTTCCATCTGGAGCAGCTATGCGAGTCGTCATTCTGGGCAGCGGTGTAGTGGGCGTGGCAAGCGCGTATTACCTTGCGCGCGCCGGTCATGAAGTCACGGTGATCGACCGGGAAGCCGGCCCGGCGCTGGAGACGAGCTTCGCGAACGCAGGCCAGATCTCTCCCGGCTATGCGGCACCGTGGGCCGCGCCCGGCGTGCCGCTGAAAGCCGTCAAGTGGATGTTCGAAAAACATGCGCCGCTCGCGATCCGTCTCGACGGCACGCGCTTCCAGCTCCAGTGGATGGTTCAGATGCTGCGCAACTGCACGGCCGAGCGCTATGCCGTCAACAAGAGCCGCATGGTCCGTCTCGCCGAATACAGCCGCGACTGCCTGCAGGCGCTGCGCGCCGATACCGGCATCGAATACGAAGGCCGCACGGGCGGCACGCTGCAATTGTTCCGCACGCAGCAGCAGCTCGACGGCGCGGCGAAGGACATCGCCGTGCTGCAGGAAGCGAACGTGCCGTTCGAACTGCTGTCGCCGGCCGAACTGAAGCATGCCGAGCCGGCGCTCGCCGCCGTCTCGCACAAGCTGACGGGCGGCCTGCGCCTGCCGGGCGACGAAACCGGCGATTGCCAGCTGTTCACGACGCGCCTCGCCGCGCTCGCCGAATCGCTCGGCGTCAAGTTCCGCTACAACACGCCGATCGACGCGCTCGCGATCGCGGGCGGCAAGATCGCCGGCGTGCAGTGCGGCAGCGAGACGGTGCGTGCGGACGCGTACGTCGTCGCGCTCGGCTCGTACTCGACCCGCTTCATCTCCCACCTGATGAAGATTCCCGTCTATCCGCTCAAGGGCTATTCGATCACCGCGCCGATCGTCAACGAAGCCGCCGCGCCGGTGTCGACCGTGCTCGACGAGACCTACAAGATCGCGATCACGCGCTTCGACCAGCGCATCCGCGTCGGCGGCATGGCGGAAATCGTCGGCTTCGACAAGACGCTGCGCGCGGCGCGCCGCGAAACGCTCGAGATGTGCGTGAACGACCTGTTCCCGGGCGGCGGCGACACGTCGAAGGCCACGTTCTGGACGGGCCTGCGCCCGATGACGCCGGACGGCACGCCGATCGTCGGCCGCACGCCGGTGTCGAACCTGTTCCTGAACACCGGCCACGGCACGCTCGGCTGGACGATGTCGTGCGGCTCGGGCCAACTGCTCGCGGACCTGATCTCGGGCAAGATGCCCGCGATCCAGGCCGACGACCTGTCGGTGCATCGTTACCTGAAGGACGTGCCCGGCCAGACGCGCCCGGCCTACGCGTAAACCGGAACGGCCCGCTGCGATGCGGGCCGATTGCATCAACGAGAAAGGCGCCCGAGGGCGCTTTTCTCGTTTTGGCGACTGCGACTCGACTGCGAGTGGCCACTCGGCACGACGCTTCAGTCGACGCACGCATGCACGCGTCGTCCGTTGAACGAATCGACGTTACCCGCCGTGCCTGCGCGACGATATGTTCGGCGCGGCACGGTACGAGCGCGAATCGTCCGGACGAGCGATATCCGCTCCTCATTCAACGACCACACAACGAAAAAAGGGGCGCTCGTCGCGCCCCCTCTTCTCGTGTGCTTACCGCTGAAGCGTCACGCCGCGTCAGCCGAGCTCGCTCACCAGTTCCGGCACGAGCGAGAACAGATCGCCGACGAGGCCGTAGTCGGCCACGCTGAAGATCGGTGCTTCGGGATCCTTGTTGATCGCGACGATCACCTTCGAATCCTTCATGCCGGCCAGATGCTGGATCGCACCCGAGATGCCGACCGCGATGTACAACTGCGGCGCGACGATCTTGCCGGTCTGGCCGACCTGGTAGTCGTTCGGCACGTAGCCGGCGTCGACTGCCGCGCGCGATGCGCCGAGCGCTGCCGACAGCTTGTCGGCCAGCGGCTCCAGCACCTTCGTGTAGTTCTCGCCGCTGCCCAGACCGCGGCCGCCCGACACGATGATGCTCGCGCTCGTCAGTTCCGGACGGTCCAGCTTCGTCACTTCACGGCTCACGAACTGCGATTTGCCGGCGTCTGCCGCTGCGTCGATCTTGTCGACCGATGCACTGCCGCCTTCCGCCGCCACCGGATCGAAACCCGTTGCCCGCACCGTGATGACCTTGATCGGGTCGCTCGACTGCACCGTCGCGATCGCGTTGCCCGCGTAGATCGGACGCTCGAACGTATCGGCCGAATCGACTGCCGTGATGTCCGAGATCTGCGCGACGTCCAGCTTCGCGGCGATGCGCGGCGCGATGTTCTTGCCGTAGGCCGTCGCCGGCGCGAGGATGTGCGAGTAGTCCTTCGCGATGTTCAGCGCGGTCGCTTCAACGTTTTCCGCCAGGCCTTCGGCCAGTTGCGGCGCGTCGGCCAGCAGCACCTTCGAAACGCCTGCGATTTTCGCTGCCGCATCGGCCGCCGCTTGCGCGTTGTGGCCCGCGACCAGCACGTGGATGTCGCCGCCGATCTTCGCCGCCGCCGCCACCGTGTTCAGCGTCGCGGCCTTGATCGACGCGTTGTCGTGTTCTGCAATCACCAGAATCGTCATTTCTTTCCGCTCCCTCTTACAGCACCTTGGCTTCGGTCTTCAGCTTCTCGACCAGCGTCTTCACGTCCGGCACCTTCACGCCGGCCGCGCGCTTCGGCGGCTCGACCACCTTCAGCGTCTTCAGACGCGGCGCGACGTCCACGCCGAGGTCTTCCGGCTTCACGGTTTCCAGCGGCTTCTTCTTCGCCTTCATGATGTTCGGCAGCGTCACGTAGCGCGGCTCGTTCAGGCGCAGGTCGGTCGTGACCACCGCCGGCAGCGTCAGCGACAGCGTTTCCGCGCCGCCGTCGACTTCGCGTGCGACCGTCGCCTTGCCGTCGGCCACCGTCACCTTCGACGCGAACGTCGCTTGCGGCAGGCCGGCCAGCGCGGCCAGCATCTGGCCCGTCTGGTTCGAATCGTCGTCGATCGCCTGCTTGCCGAGGATCACCAGCTGCGGCTGCTCCTTGTCGACCAGCGCCTTCAGGATCTTCGCGACGGCCAGCGGCTCGACGCTGTCGTTCGACTCGATGAGGATCGCGCGATCCGCGCCGATCGCGAGCGCCGTGCGCAGCGTCTCCTGCGCTTGCGTGACACCCACCGACACCGCGATCACTTCGGTCGCGACGCCTGCTTCCTTGAGGCGCACCGCTTCTTCCACCGCGATTTCGTCGAACGGGTTCATCGACATCTTCACGTTCGCGATGTCGACGCCCGTGTTGTCCGACTTCACGCGGACCTTCACGTTGTAATCGACCACTCTTTTCACTGGCACCAGGATTTTCATGCACACGCTCCAAAGTTACGAATACGACCAGAGGCCATTTTATAGCGAGGCCTCATGACTGCGCGGCCAGGCGGACCCAACCATGATGGTTGTCGAGGATACCGCTTCTTGGCGACGCGCCAATGATAGCGAACGGTCGTTCTATTTTAAAAGAGAAAAAACCCGGACGCAAAGCCCGGGTTTTCGATCATCGACTCTAATCCCGCCGGGCGTCCGGTGCGCCGCCCGTTACCAGGCGGCAATGACCGCGCCGCCGAACTTGCCTTCGATGAACTGCTTCACCTCGGCCGAATGATAGGCGGCGATCAGCTTCGCGACCCACGGCTTGTTCCGGTCCGCCTCGCGGATCGCGAGGATGTTCGCGTACGGGCCGCTCGGGCCCTCGATCGCGATCGCGTCCTGTTTCGGTTTCAACCCCGCTTCCATCGCGTAGTTGGTATTGATCGCGGCGGCGTCGACGTCGCCGAGCGAACGCGGAATCTGCGCGGCATCGAGTTCGACGATCTTCAGCTTGCGCGGATTGTCGACGATATCGAGCGGCGTCGCCTTCAGCCCCGCATCCGCGCGCAGCTTCAGCAGCCCCTGCTTCTGCAGCAACAGCAGCGCGCGGCCGCCGTTGGTCGGATCGTTCGGCACCGCGACGCGCGCGCCCGACTTCAGTTCGGCCAGCGACTTCACCCGCTTCGAATAGATGCCCATCGGGAACGTGACGGTGTCCGCGACCTTGAGCAGCTTGTAGCCGCGATCCTTCACCTGCGCCTGCAGATACGGATCGTGCTGGTAGCTGTTCGCATCGAGGTCGCCCGACGCGAGCGCGGCGTTCGGCTGCACGTAATCGGAGAATTCGACGATGCGGATCTCCAGGCCGTCCTTCGCCGCGACCTTCTTCACCACTTCCATGATCTGCGCGTGCGGGCCGCCCGTCACGCCGACCTTGATGGTTTCGGCCTGCGCATGCGCGCCCGCGAACAGCGCGGCCGCGCCCAGCGCCGCCGCAAACTTCAGCATGAAGCGTCGTTGCATCGTTTCTCCCCTATCGGATCGGTTTGGTTTTATTTGTGGCTGAGCCGGCGCACCAGCCAGTCGCCGAACGATTGCACGATCTGCACGAACACGATCAGGATCGCGACGACCGTCCACATCACTTCGGGCAGATAGCGCTGGTAACCGTAGCGGATCCCGAGATCGCCGAGCCCGCCGCCGCCGATTGCGCCCGCCATCGCCGAATAGCCGACCAGCGACACGAACGTGATCGTCAGGCCCGCGACGATGCCCGGCAGCGATTCGGGCAACAGCACCTTGAAGACGATCTGCGACGTGGTCGCGCCCATCGATTGCGCGGCCTCGATCAGCCCGCGGTCGACTTCGCGCAGCGCCGTTTCGACCAGGCGCGCGATGAACGGCGCGGACGCGAGCGTCAGCGGCACGACCGCCGCGGCCGTGCCGATCGACGAACCCGTGACGAGCCGCGTGAACGGAATCACCGCGACCAGCAGGATGATGAACGGCGTCGACCGGACCGCGTTCACGATGCCGCCGAGCACGCGATTCACCGCGAGGTTCTGCAGCACGCCCTGGCGGTCGGTGAGGTACAGCAGCACGCCGAGCGGCAGGCCGACGAGCGCGCCGACCGCCCCGGAGATGCCGACCATGATCAGCGTCTCCCAGAACGACTGCACGAACATATCGAACATCTCACTCAACATACGAAAGCTCCTCTACCACCACACCTTGCTCGCGCAGGAACGCGAGCGCCTGCCCGACCTTGCCCGGCTCGCCGCCCGCGAGCACCGCGAGCGAACCGAACGCCTGCCCCTGAATCTCGTCGATCTGGCCGTGCAGGATGTTGAAATCGAGTTCGTACCGGCGGATCGTCTCCGACAGGATCGGCTGGTCGACCCCCGAGCCCGTGAACGCGAGCCGCAGCAGATGCCCGCGGCCCGTCTTCAGCCGCTCGGCCACGCGCGCCTTCAGCGCGGGCGGCAGTTCCTGCGCGATCACGTCGCCGATCAGCGCGCGCGTCACTTCGTGGTGCGGCTGCAGGAACACGTCGATCACGCGGCCTTCCTCGACCACGCGACCCGCATCGAGCACCGCGACGCGATCGCAGACCTGCTTGATCACTTCCATCTGGTGCGTGATCAGCACGATGGTCAGGCCGAGCTCGCGGTTGATGCGCTTCAGCAGATCGAGGATCGAGCGCGTGGTTTCGGGATCGAGCGCGGACGTCGCTTCGTCCGACAGCAGCACCTTCGGCTGACTCGCCAGCGCGCGGGCGATACCGACGCGCTGCTTCTGCCCGCCGCTGATCTGCGCCGGATAGCGATCCTTCTGCGCGGACAGCCCGACCAGGTCGAGCAGCGGCAGCACGGCGGCCTCGATGTCGGCACGGCTCGCGCCGGCCAGTTCGAGCGGCAGCGCGACGTTGTCGAACACCGTGCGCGACGACAGCAGGTTGAAGTGCTGGAAGATCATGCCGATCTCGCGGCGCGCTTCGCGCAGCGCGCCGGCCGACAGCAGCGTGAGATCGCGCCCGCCGACGACGACATTGCCTTCGGTCGGCCGCGTCAGCAGGTTGATGGTGCGCACGAGCGTGCTCTTGCCGGCGCCGCTTCGGCCGATGATGCCGAACACCTCGCCTTGCGGGATCGTCAGGTTGACGTTGTGCAACGCTTCGACCCAGCCGCCCGGGCCGGGGAAACGCTGCGAAAGATTGCGTAATTCGATCATGTAAACAAAACGGCGGCCGGCCGGCGAGTTGGCCCGCCAGTCGGCCGCCGATGCATCTGGAATAGCCGGCGATTTTACCGCAAACCCCTCATTCCCCTTAATAATCGATTTCGATCTTTTCATAACCAGACGAAATTAGAGGGGCGCTGCTGGGCCCGCGCCGGAGGGCCGCGACTATGATCGCGAAACGCACATGCCAACGACCAGGAGACACGCCCGATGAGCACCACCACCCCGCGGGCCGCCGCGCCCGCCACCGCCGGGTCGGTACCTTCGGCGCCCGCGCCGCGCATGGGCCGCCTGCGTACCGCGGACGGGCTCGAACTGGCGTCGTACCGCTGGCCGGCCGGCGACGGCGCCGCGCCGCCGCGCGCGACGATCGCGCTGGTGCACGGCCTCGCCGAACACGCGGGCCGCTATGCCGCGCTCGCCGGCCGGCTGAACGCAGCGGGCATCGACGTGCTGGCGATCGATCTGCGCGGGCATGGCCAGTCGCCCGGCAAGCGCGTGTGGGTCGAGCGTTTCGACGGCTACCTGAACGATGCGGATGCGCTGGTCGCCGAAGCCGCGCGCGGCGATGCGCCGCTGTTCCTGATGGGGCACAGCATGGGCGGCGCGGTCGCGGCGCTCTACGCGATCGAACGCGCATCCGCCCGCGGCCACGCGCTGGCGGGCCTCGTGCTGTCGAGCCCGGCGCTTGCGCCCGGGCGCGACGTGCCGCGCTGGATGCTCGCGCTCAGCCGCGTCATCAGCCGTGTGTGGCCCACCTTCCCCGCAATCAGGATCGACGCGGCCCTGCTGTCGCGCGATCCGGCCATCGTCGCGGCCAATCGCGCCGATCCGCTCGTGCATCACGGCGCGGTGCCCGCCCGCACTGGCGCGGAGATTCTCGACGCGATGGCGCGCATCGAAACCGGCCGCGGCGCGCTGCGCGTGCCGGTGCTCGTCTATCACGGCACCGACGACAAGCTGACCGAACCCGACGGCAGCCGTGCGTTCGGCGCACGCGTCGGCTCGCCCGATCGTACGCTGACGCTGTACGAGGGCGGCTTCCACGAAACGATGAACGATCTCGAACGCGACCGCGTGATCGACGCGCTGATCGCGTGGATTCACGCACGCGTGCCGGCGCGCTGAGCGCGCCCGGGCCGGCCGGTCGAGCGGGAATCAGATCCCGGCGAGCACGCGCAGGTGCGCGACGACGCTGCGGCCGAGCGCGGACAGGTTGTAACCGCCCTCGAGGCAGCTGACGATACGGCCCTGCGCATGCCGGCGCGCGACGTCGACGATCCGCGCGGTCAGCCATTCGAAGTCGGCCTCGACGAGGCCGAGATTGCCGATGTCGTCCTCGCGATGCGCATCGAATCCGGCCGACACGAACAGCATCTGCGGCTTGAACGCGTCGAGGCGCGGCAGCCACAGCATGTCGACGGCTTCGCGGATCGCCATCCCGTTGCTGCGTGCGGGCATCGGCAGGTTGACCATGTTCGGCGCCTGGTGATCGACGCCCGAGAACGGATACAGCGGATGCTGGAAGAAACTGCACATCAGCACGCGCTCGTCGTTCGCGAACGCCGCCTCGGTGCCGTTGCCGTGGTGCACGTCGAAATCGATGATGGCGACACGCTCGACGCCGTGTACGTCGAGCGCGTGCCGCGCGGCGATCGCGACGTTGTTGAAGAAGCAGAAGCCCATCGCGCGCGCGGGCTCCGCATGATGACCGGGCGGCCGGACGCCGCAGAACGCATTCGCGTAGCGGCCTTCGATCACCGCGTCGGTGGCCGCGACCGCGGCGCCGGCCGCGCGCAGTGCCGCGCGCCACGTGTCGCGATTCATCAGCGTATCGGGATCGATCTCGACGTAACCGTCGACCGGCGTCATGCTGCGGATGTAGTCGATGTGCGCCTGCGTGTGCACGCGGCCCAGCGCGACCTCGCTCGCGAACGGCGCGGTTTCGTGCACGATCAGGTCGTCGATGCGGCTCGCGATCAGTTGATCCTGGATCGCCGACAGGCGCGCCGGACATTCCGGATGCCATTCCCCCATCTCGTGCAGCATGCAGTCGGGGTGCGTATAGAAAGCGGTTGCCATAAGCTGTCGTCCGCGGCGCGCGGTGCGTCGCAGGTCTCCGTCAATGATGTCCATCGTCTGCCGCGAATTCGCCGCTAACTTACCACAACGGCGGCCGGCTTCGGCCCGGCGCGCCTGATGCGTCGGGTATACTGCGCCGAACACAATCGCCCTGTCCGCCCGCTTCGACATGAATTCCAGCAAGCCCGCCGCCCTTCTCTCCGCGCTGTTCCGTGTTCGCGCTCCGCTCGTCGTCGCTGCCGTCGCCGCGGCCCTCGGCACCGCGCCCGCCGTCGCGCAGACGCAGCCGGCGAAGCCCGCCGGCACGCTCGTCGCCCAGGCCCAGCCGCAGCAGCCGACGCCGCAAGGCCAGACCTTCGAAGAGGAAATCGTTCCGCAGCGTTACGCGAGCAACGCGAAGGTCGACGCGTTCATCGACGAGATGGCGAGCCGCAACGGCTTCGATTCGGCGAGCCTGCATGCGCTGTTCTCGCGCGTCAGCTACTCGGCCACGGCCGTCAAGCTCGTGAGGCCCGCACCGACGCCTTCGGTGAAGAACTGGCGCGTCTATCGCTCGCGCTTCATCGAGCCGATCCGCATCAATGCGGGTGTGAAGTTCTGGAAGGCGAACCAGGCGACGCTGCAGCGCGCGTCCGAGCAGTTCGGCGTGCCGCCCGAGGTGATCGTCGGCATCATCGGCGTCGAGACGATCTATGGCCGCTACATGGGCAATTTCCGCGTGCTCGACGCGCTGACCACACTGACGTTCGACTACCCGGACACGCCGAACCGCGACAGCCGCCAGGCCACGTTCCGCAAGAACCTCGAAGACTTCCTGGTCTGGACGCGCGACAACCAGCTCGACCCGACCACCGTGCTCGGGTCGTACACCGGCGCGATCGGGATTCCGCAGTTCCTGCCGAGCAGCATCCGCGAATATGCGGTCGACTTCGACGGCACGGGCCACGTCGATCTGCGCAGCAGTCCTGTCGATGCGATCGGCAGCGTCGCGAACTACCTGAAGCAGCACGGCTGGGAAACCGACCGCCCGGTGGTCTGGCAAATCACGCCCGACACGGGCAGCCTGGGCATCGCACAGGCCGCCGCCGACGGCCAGCCCGAACCGCACTGGGCGCTGTCGCAACTGCTGCGCGCGGGCATGACGCTGAACGAGCCGGCGGTCAACATCACGACCGAAGCCGGCACGCCGGTGACCGTGGTCGACCTGCCGACGCCGGGGCGCGCGACCGAATACATGCTCGGCCTGAAGAACTTCTACGTGCTGACGCGCTACAACCGCAGTTTCTTCTACGCACTCACCGTGTACCAGCTCGGCGAAGCCGTGAAAGCGCAGATGCAAGCGAGCGGCGCGCTCCCGTTGCCTGCGGCGGACACGGAAGCACCTGCACAATAAGCACGCCCGCACAAAACAAAAACGCCGCATATGCGGCGTTTTTTTCGCGTGTGGCGGCAGTGCGTGCCGCCCGGGCTCACGCTGGAAACACGCCCGTGGACAGGTAACGGTCGCCACGATCGCAGATGATGAACACGATCGTCGCGTTCTCGACCTGACGCGCGATGCGCATCGCGACTTCGCATGCGCCGCCCGACGAAATGCCCGCGAAGATGCCCTCGACCGCCGCCAGCCGGCGCGTCATCGTTTCCGACGCAGCCTGACTCACGCTCTCGACGCGATCGACGCGGCTGCGATCGAAGATGGTCGGCATGTACGCTTCCGGCCACTTGCGGATGCCCGGGATACGCGAGCCATCTTCCGGCTGCGCACCGACGATCTCGATCGCCGGATTCTGTTCCTTCAGGTAGCGCGACGTGCCCATGATCGTGCCCGTCGTGCCCATCGCGGACACGAAGTGCGTGATGCGCCCTTCGGTATCGCGCCAGATCTCCGGCCCCGTGCCTTCGTAATGCGCGACGGGATTGTCGGGATTGCCGAACTGGTCGAGGATCACGCCCTTGCCTTCGCGCTGCATCTGCTCCGCGAGGTCGCGCGCCAGCTCCATCCCGCCCTTCACCGGCGTCAGGATGATTTCGGCGCCGTAGGCCGCCATGCTCTGGCGGCGCTCGACCGACAGATCCTCCGGCATGATCAGCACCATCTTGTAGCCGCGGATCGCCGCGGCCATCGCGAGCGCGATGCCCGTGTTGCCGCTCGTCGCCTCGATCAGCGTATCGCCCGGCTTGATGCGACCGCGCGCCTCGGCCTTGCTGATCATCGACAGCGCCGGGCGATCCTTCACGGAACCGGCCGGATTGTTGCCTTCGAGCTTCGCGAGCAGCACGTTGTTGCGCGCGCGAATCTCGTCGTCCGGCAGGCGGACCAGTTGCACGAGCGGCGTATTGCCGATCGTGTCTTCGATAGTTTTGTAAGCCATGGATATACCGTGAGTGCGAGGCCGATCAATCGATCGATTGTAAACCAGCACCGGCACGCGCGCCGGCAACCCCTTTGCGACGATGGAATACGCGTACCGCGCGGTTCGCGTTTCGCCGCGCGCGCGGCCCCACGCAAAAAACCCGCGGCATGCCGCGGGAAGCCGTCGCAACGACGGCGACTGAAGGAGCCCTGTGTCGGGTACGCGCGACCCGTTATTTCTGCGCGGTGCGGGCCGGCACGGCGGCGGGCTTCGCTGCCGCCGGCTTGCCCGCGGCCGTCGGCGTCGTGCCCGCGCCCGCCGCCGTACCGACCGTCAACCCTTCCTGCTGAAGCCGCTCGACGGTATGCCCGCCCATGCCCTTCACGCGTGCGGCGAGATCGTCCGCATTCCTGAACGGACCGCGTGCACTGCGCTCGTCGAGAATCGCCTTCGCCCGCGCCGGGCCGATGCCCTTGATGCCGACGAGCGCATCCTCGTTCGCGGTGTTGACGTCGACGGCCGCCCAGGCCGACGCCACTGCGCCGAGCATGACCGCTGCGGCAAACCATTTCCTGATCATGTGCTGGATCTCCGAAGAAAAACGGCCGGCGGCTGCCGACCGTGAGACCCAGTCTATCGATGCAACGCGCCGGTTTAAACCTGGCCGGATAGCCAACGCACGTAGCGATCGACGCCTTCCTGCACGGTCAGGAACGGTGCGTCGTAGCCAGCCGCGCGCAGTTTCGTCTGGTCGGCCTGCGTGAAGCACTGGTACTTGCCGCGCAGCGCATCGGGGAACGGCACGTATTCGATCAATCCCTGCTCGACCTGCTGCGCGAGCGTCAGCGGCGGCTGGTTGTCGAGCGCGCGCAGCGTGTTGACGACCGTCGATGCGATATCGTTGAACGGCTGCGCGCGGCCCGTGCCGAGGTTGAAGATGCCCGACTTCTCCGGATGGTCGAAGAAGAACAGGTTCACCTTGGTCACGTCCTCGACCGACACGAAATCGCGCGTCTGCTCGCCCGGCGCATAACCGTTGTACTCGCCGAACAGCTTCACCTTGCCTTCCGCGCGGAACTGGTTGAAGTTGTGGAACGCGACCGACGCCATGCGGCCCTTGTGCGTCTCGCGCGGGCCGTACACGTTGAAATAGCGGAAGCCCGCGATCTGGCTCTTCGCGCTCGGCAGCACGCGACGGATCACCTGGTCGAACAGGAACTTCGAATAGCCGTACACGTTCAGCGGCGCCTCGACGTCGCGCGCCTCGACGAAGCGCGTCGAGCCGCCGTAGATCGCGGCCGACGACGCATACAGGAACTGCGTGCCCTGCGCGAGGCAGGTATCGAGCACCGCGCGGCTGTAGCGGAAGTTGTTGTCCATCATGTAGCGGCCGTCGGTTTCCATCGTGTCCGAACAGGCGCCTTCATGAAATACCGCGCGTACCTTGCCGAAATCGCCGCGCGCGAAGCGTTCGACGAATTCGGTCTTGTCGAGATAGTCGTCGATCTCGCAGTCGACGAGATTGCGGAACTTGTCCGCGCGCGTCAGATTGTCGACCGCGATGATGCGCGTCTCGCCGCGCGCGTTGAGCGCGTTGACGATGTTCGCGCCGATAAAACCGGCTGCGCCGGTGACGATGAGGGTCATGATCGTCCTGCCTGAAAAGTGCGAGCCATTCGTGCGGCGCGCTCGTCGCGCCGCCGAATGCGCTCAGTGAAACAGTTCGTCGTAGTCGACCGTGGCCGTGCCGAGCTTGCCGACCACGATGCCTGCCGCGCGATTCGCGAGCACCACGGCATCGACGAGCGGCACACCGGCGCCGAGCATTGTCGCGACCGTCGCGATCACGGTGTCGCCCGCGCCCGACACGTCGAACACTTCGCGTGCGAGCGCCGGCGCATGCAGTTCGCCGCCCGCGGAAAAGAGCGTCATGCCCTCTTCCGAACGCGTGAGCAGCAGCGCGTCGATGCCGAGCTCCGCACGCAGGTTCGCGACGCGCGCGCGCAGGTCGTCTTCCGATTTCCACTGCCCGACCACCTCGCGCAGTTCCGCGCGATTCGGCGTGATCAGCGAGGCGCCGCGATAGCGTGCCCAGTCGTCGCCCTTCGGGTCGACCAGCACCGCCTTGCCGGCCGCACGCGCCTTCTCGATCATCGTCGTGACGTGCGTGAGGCCGCCTTTCGCGTAATCCGACATCAGCACGACGTCGTGCTGCGGCAGCAGCGCATCGAAGCGCGCGAGCCCCGCGAGCAGCACCTCGTGCGTCGGCATCGCCTCGAAGTCGACGCGCAGCAGTTGCTGCTGGCGCGCGAGCACGCGCAGCTTGATCGTGGTCGGCAACGCCGGATCGCGCTCGAGATGCGGCGTCACGCCGCTGCTGCCGAGCAGCTCGACGATCCGCTCGCCGGGCTCGTCGCAACCGACGACGCACAGCAGCCCGGCCTGGCCGCCGAGCGTCACCGCATTGCGCGCCACGTTGGCCGCGCCGCCGAGCCGCTCTTCCTGACGCTGCACGTGCACGACCGGCACCGGCGCTTCAGGCGAAATGCGATCGACGTTGCCGAACCAGTAGCGGTCGAGCATCACGTCGCCGACGACGAGCACGCGCGAACGCGCGAGTTGCTCGCGGGGCACCGGAACGACTTCACGAAGAGTATTCATCGTACGTTCAGCCACGGGAAAACGACTGGGGATCGACGTACGGCCGGCCGATCGCGTAGTAGTCGATGCCGAGTTCGGCCATCGCATCCGGCTCGTACAGGTTGCGCCCGTCGAAGATCACCGGCGCTTTCAGCTCGGCCTTCAGGCGCGTGAAATCGGGGCTGCGGAATTCCTTCCACTCGGTCACGATCACGAGTGCGTCCGCGCCCGTGACCGCCGCGTCCTGCGTGTCGACGAGGTGCAATCGCGCCAGCACGTCGGCATCGTCGCCGAAATCCAGCGCGAACACGCGCCGCGCTTCGTCGACGGCAACCGGATCGTAGGCGCGAACGGTCGCGCCGCGCTCGAGCAGCGCGGCGATCAGGCGGCGGCTTGGCGCCTCACGCATGTCGTCGGTGTTCGGCTTGAACGCCAGGCCCCAGACCGCGAACTCGCGGCCCGTCAGGTCGGCGCCGAAGCGCTGCTCGATCTTGCCGATCAGCACATCCTTCTGCGCATGGTTGGCGGCCTCGACGGCTTCCAGGATGCGCAGCGGCTGGCCGTTCTCGCCCGCGGTGCGGATCAACGCCTGCACGTCCTTCGGGAAGCACGAGCCGCCGTAGCCGACGCCGGCGTACAGGAAGTGATAGCCGATGCGCGGATCGGAGCCGATCCCGCGGCGCACGGCCTCGATGTCGGCGCCGACCTTGTCGGCGAGATTCGACATCTCGTTCATGAACGAGATGCGCGTCGCGAGCATCGCGTTCGCCGCGTACTTCGCGAACTCCGCCGAACGCACGTCCATGTAGATCGTGCGCTCGTGATTGCGGTTGAACGGCGCGTAGAGCTTCTTCATCTTCTCGCGTGCGATCGTGCCGGTTTCGTCGTCGTCGACGCCGATGATGATCCGGTCCGGGCGCATGAAGTCCTCGACCGCGGCGCCTTCCTTCAGGAATTCCGGGTTCGACACGACCGAGAAGCGATGCGCGACGCTGCCCGCGAGCCCGCGTGCGGCCAGCGCCTCGTCGACCACGCCGTGCACGCGCCGCGCGGTGCCGACCGGCACCGTCGACTTGTCGACGATCACCTTGAAGCCCGTCATGTGGCGGCCGATGTTGCGCGCGGCCTCGAGCACGTATTGCAGGTCGGCCGAGCCGTCCTCGTCGGGCGGCGTGCCGACTGCGATGAACTGGATCTCGCCGTGCGCGACGCTCGCCTCGATGTCGGTCGAGAAGCGCAGGCGCCCCGCCGTGCGGTTGCGCGCGATGATGTCCAGCAGCCCCGGTTCGTGAATCGGCATCCCGCCGTTGTTCAGGATGTCGATCTTGCGCGGATCGACGTCGAGACAGAAGACGTCGTGACCGATCTCCGCGAGGCACGCGCCCGTGACGAGGCCGACATAGCCGGTGCCGATGATGGTGATTTTCATAGATGTTCCGGTACTTCCCGGTAATGGACTAACTTGGCCGCCGGGCCGGGCCCGGCGGCAACCGCAACGCGTTGGCTCCGCGTGCCGGGATCAGCCCGGCATCGCGGGTTCGACGCGGCGCGGCGCATAGGTTTCCCAGCCGCTGCATCCGGGGCACTGCCAGTAGAAGAGCCGTGCCCGGAAACCGCAATTCTGGCACGTATACCGTGGCAGATTTTTCGTACGCTGCTTGATCAGCGCACGCATCATTTCAAGTTCCTTACGACGCGGTTCGTCGGCCGCCGCGATCTGCGCATCGAGCAGGTGCAGCATCCCCGACAGGTTCGGCGACTTTTCCATCTGCGCGCGCGCGAGCGTGTGCGCCGCATCCTGGCCGCGCAACCCGGCGATATGCTGATAGGCGATGTCGAGCAGGTCGTTCGACGGATAACGATCGACGTACCCCATCAGCAGCTCGGCGCCTTCGACGTTCTTGCCGAGCGCGACGTACGCCTTCATCAGCTTGTCGGCGACGAGCGGCAGATACGCCGGGTTCTGCGCTTCGACGCGCTTCCAGTGCTCGATCGCGGCCGCGTGGTCGCCCGCCGCTTGCGCCGCGTCGCCGGACAGGATCGTCGCGCGGACGTTCTGCGGATTCACGGTCAGCGCGAGGCGCAACTGTTCGGCCGCCACGTCGGCCTGCTTGCGCTGCAGCGCGTCCTGCGCGAGTTCGCAGTGAAACTGCGCAATTTCGATGCCGAGCGGCTTGTCGCTCATCGATTCGATGCGTTTCGCCGTATCGATCGACTTGTTCCAGTCCTTCTCGATCTCGTAGATCGTCAGCAGCGCCCGCTGTGCGCCGAGCGCGTAGTCGCCGTCCGCGAGTTGGTGGAACGCCTCTTCGGCGCGATCCAGCAGGCCGGCCTTCAGGAAGTCCTGGCCCAGTTCGTACAGCGCGTGGTCGCGCTCGTTGACCGGCAGGTCGGTGCGGCTCAGCAGGTTCTGGTGCACGCGGATCGCGCGGTCGGTCTCGCCGCGACGGCGAAACAGGTTGCCAAGCGCGAAGTGCAGCTCGACCGTTTCGGGGTCGAGCTTGGCCACCTCGATGAACGCATCGATCGCCTTGTCGGGTTGTTCGTTCAACAGAAAATTCAGGCCGCGAAAATACGAGCGCGGCAGGTTGGCGCTCTCCGACAGGAGATTCTTCAGGTCATAGCGTGACGCCGCCCAACCGAGCGCGAACGCGACCGGAATCGCGAGCAACCACCAGAAATCCAGATCCATGCGAAATATCGAAGCAGAGACGAAAACCGCGCGATGATCGCGCGGCGTCCGGGGTTAAATGACGGGCGGCATCGGCGGCTGGTCGATGACGGCAGGCGTTTCGCGCGCCGCACGCAGATCGCGCTTCAAACGCCCGTTCTCGAGACGCAGACGGAAAATCGAAGGCAGCGCGGACAGCAGGCCGGCCAGCAGCCCCACGGCGAAGAATGCCAGGCCGATCAGGATCAGCGGCGCTTGCCATGCGTAGCCGGCAACGAAATTCAGCGTCGCGGTTTGTGTATTGGCCAGCGCAAGCACCAGCAGCAGAACGAACACCAATACCCGGATCAGCCAGACGATAAACTTCATGAAGCCCTCTCTTTGTTGAGGTTTGCCGCGGCGCGCGACTCCCCTTCGTCGCACCGAATCGACCCGTATTGTAAAGGAAGCGTTTCCGCGGCTGCGCAGATCCTTGCGCGCGGCGTTGCGCGTCGATTGCCGGGAATGAAGCCGGAAATGAAAAAAGCGCCCGCAATGAACTGACCCCACGAAGTTGGACGGTTGAAGACTAGGTGCCCAAGGGCTGAGTCCTGTATTGCACGGGACTCAGCCCTTTCAACTTGAGCTTAATGCGTTCGTGG